>JBEDCS010000139.1:0-45321 GCA_041176605.1 Bacteroidota bacterium | reverse complement strand
ACTTTATATCGTAATTGTTAAACAAAATATTTCAACATGTCTACTATTGAATTCAACGAAGCATTAATTGGACTAGAAAACAATCTACAATCATTTGCATTGTCTTTCACAAGAAACCGCGAAGACGCAAGAGATTTAACCCAAGAAACCATGCTCAAAGCGATTACTTATCGCAACTATTACACGCCGCAAACCAATTTCAAAGCGTGGGTTTTCACAATTATGCGTAACTTGTTCATCAATCAGTACCGCAGAAGAGTAAAATCGGGTGCCATTTTCGATCACAGCAAAGAAGTTTTCTTGATTGGAAACATCCATAGCCACGAAGACAGCGCTATTGAGAAAATTGGTGTAAAAGACATCAACAAACAAATTAACTTATTAGGAGAAGAATATCAAACCCCTTTTGAAATGCATTTTCAAGGATTCAAATACAAAGAGATCGCAGACAAACTAGGTATTCCAATCGGAACGGTGAAAAGCCGGATTTTCATTGCAAGAAAAAAGCTAATGGAGGCGCTACCTGAATTCGCATTTTCGGCAAATTAATATATGACAAAAAAAGTACACGTAATTGGCTCGGGAATTTCGAGCCTCTCAGCCGCTTCATTTTTAGGAAAATCAGGTTACGAAGTTCAAATTTTCGAAAAGAACAGTACAATCGGTGGGCGTGCTCGTCAGTTCGAAACCGCAGGTTTTACTTTTGATATGGGGCCATCTTGGTATTGGATGCCCGATGTATTCGAAAAGTTTTATCAACAATTTGGCTACACAGCAGCTGATTTTTATGAGCTCAAACGCTTAGATCCTTCTTACCGCGTTTATTGGCCCGATCATTCTTACACCAATGTTCCGGCCAACATGACCCAACTAGAAGAGTGGTTCGAATCTCTTGAGCCAGGTAGTGCCAAAAATTTAAAAGCCTTTTTAAAAGATGCTGCATACAAATACAAAGTAGGAATGGAAGATTTGGTTTACAAACCAAGCTTAAGCCTCACTGAATTTATAGACAGCAGAGTACTTGGAGGCTTGTTTAAGATGCATCTTTTCTCCTCGTTTTCTTCTTTTATTCGAAAATACTTTAAACATCCCAAGATTTTATCACTCCTAGAGTTTCCTGTCTTATTTTTGGGAGCCATGCCCAATGAAACGCCAGCACTCTACTCCTTGATGAACTATGCAGACATCCAGCTCGGAACCTGGTATCCAATGAAGGGCATGCACGAATTCATCAAGGCCTTTGCCCAAATTGCCCAAGAGCAGGGTGTTAAAATTCAGACCTCTGCCAATGTAGAGCGCATTGTGATAGAAAATGGCAAGGCAACAGGTACGATTGTAAATGGTGAGTTCCATGCCGCCGATATCGTTATTTCAGGTGCCGACTACGCCCACACCGACCAAAAATTATTGCAAAATAATGCCAACTATTCCGATGCTTATTGGCAGAAACGCACCATGGCACCTTCTAGTCTTTTGTTTTACGTTGGGGTCAATAAAAAATTAGAAAACCTCGAACACCACAACTTGTTTTTTGACGAGTCATTAAACGAACATGGAAAAACCATCTACAAAAATCCAAGTTGGCCAGACAAACCACTCTTCTACATGAGCGTTCCTTCGCTAACTGATTCAACTGTTGCGCCAGCGGGTTCTGAAAACCTCTTCTTTTTAATCCCACTAGCTCCCGACCTCGAAGACGACGAAGCTACCCGAGAAAAATATTTTGATATCTTAGTAGAACGGTTGAAAAATTTAACGGGAAATGACATCAAAGATCATATTGTTTTCAAAAAAAGTTTTTGTGTATCAGATTTTAAAAATGATTACAATGCCTTTAAAGGAAATGCCTATGGCTTGGCAAACACATTGCTCCAGACCGCCATTCTCAAACCTCGAATGCAACATAAAAAAATCAAAAATCTATTCTACACAGGGCAACTCACCGTTCCGGGGCCAGGTGTGCCTCCTTCTATTGTTTCTGGAGAAGTTGTTGCCAAACAAATTATTTCCAAGAACTTTTAAACCTACACTATGAAAGATTTATTTGACAACGTATGCCAAGAAATGAGCGAGCTCACCACCAAAAGGTATAGTACTTCGTTTTCATTGGGTATTAGCTTCTTGCACAAAGACCTACAAAAACCAATCTATTCTATTTATGGCTTTGTGCGTTTCGCGGATGAAATTGTCGATACTTTTCATGGTTTTGATAAAGAAAAATTACTCGCCGATTTCAAGGTCCAGACCTATGAAGCAATTGAGGCAGGTATTTCCCTAAACCCAATTTTAAATAGCTTTCAGTGGGCTGTCAACAAATACCAAATACCAACTGAGTTGATCGATACCTTCCTCGACTCCATGGAGATGGATTTACAAAAGCAAAGCTACGATCAAGGTCAATACGAAACTTACATACTAGGTTCTGCAGAGGTGGTGGGTCTTATGTGCTTAAAAGTTTTTGTCAATGGCGACCAAAAGTCTTACGAAGAGCTCAAACCATATGCCATGAAACTTGGCGCTGCTTTCCAAAAAATCAATTTCTTAAGAGACCTCAAAGCAGATTACCAAGAACTTGGTCGTACCTATTTCCCCGGAATCAACCTATCAGGATTCAATACCGCACTCAAAAAAGAAATTGAGGCGGATATTGCACTTGACTTCAAAAAAGGTTACGAGGGTATATTATTATTGCCGAAAAGTGCACGTTTTGGTGTCTACATGGCCTATAAATATTATTTCAAGCTCTTTAACAAAATCAAACAAACCCCAGCCGAAAACGTACTTAATGAACGTATTCGCCTACCGAATTACCGTAAAATGCGCATTTTACTAACCTCCTACGTGCGTCACAATCTAAACATCCTCTAATGACCGCTGAATTCGTCATATTAGTGAATGAAGACGATACGGAGATCGGTCAAATAGAAAAACAGGAGGCCCACAATCTCGGTCTCTTACATCGTGCTTTTTCAGTGTTGTTATTCAATTCCAAAGGCGAGCTGCTGTTGCAACAGCGTGCTGCTCATAAGTACCATTCTCCTTTGCTCTGGACCAACGCTTGTTGCAGTCACCAACGTCCAGGAGAAGCAACTTTAATAGCTGCAAAGCGCAGGCTTCAAGAAGAGATGGGCCTTAACGCCAAAATGGAAACTGCTTTTACCTTTACCTACAAAGCAAAGCTTGACCAAGGGCTTACCGAACACGAAATAGATCATGTCGTGTTTGCATATGGCAATCAAGAACCAAAAATAAATACAGAAGAAGTTGAGGCTTACAAATGGATCGGGCTAAGCGAACTATTGAAAGACCTTGAAAAATATCCACATGCCTATACAGCCTGGTTTAAAATTTTACTCAATCAGCATCTAGACGCAATAACCAAAGCAGCATATGAGAGTGTGTAGAAGAGCGACCTTCAACGCGGCGCACCGTTTATTCAGACCTGATTGGTCTGATGAAAAAAACAATGCCGTTTTTGGCAAGTGTAACAACCCTAATTTCCATGGTCACAACTATACGCTAGAAGTATGGATTGACGGTGAAGTTGATCCAGAAACTGGTTACCTTATTGATTTAAAAATAGTAAAAGACCTCATTGGAACTGAAGTTCAAGATCGTTTTGATCACCGGAATTTAAACCTAGATTGTCCTGAATTTGCTCAATTGAACCCTACTGCTGAAAATATTGCAATAGTAATTTGGAATTTACTTCGAAATAAACTCGACACAAAATTTGGTTTGAGTGTCAAACTTTGGGAAACGCAAAACAATATCATTGAATACGACGGCAAATGAGTACCGCCCTTTTTTGGCATCGCCGAGACCTCAGAATCCATGACAATGCCGGGCTCTATAAAGCCCTTGAGCAATCTTCCAAAGTAATTCCGGTTTTTATTTTTGACCGCACCATTCTCGATTTACTTCCCAAAAACGACCAGCGCGTTTTATTTATCCATCAGGAACTAAATAAAATGAAGCAAGCATACCGTTCGTTGGGTTCGGATATGGTGGTGCTATACGGAGATCCTAAAGTTGATATTCCAAACTTAGCATTTAAGTACAATGCGAATGCCGTCTACACCAACCGAGATTACGAGCCGAACGCAATCGCGCGAGATCAACTTCTTTTTGAAGAGCTCAAAGCAGCTCAAATCGCTTTCATAGGCGCCAAAGACCAAGTTATTTTTGAAAAAAATGAGGTGACTAAAGACGACGGCCTGCCTTATACCATCTATAGCCCCTACGCACGCAAGTGGAAAGCAAAACTTAGCGCCGATCACTTTAAAGCTTTCCAGACGGAGAAATATACTGAGCGCCTCCATCAATTTGAAACAGAAGCGCTGATCACGCTTGAAAAGATGGGCTTTGAGCCACATCAATTTCAGTCTTTTCCTCAAAACACCACCCCGAGCGCCATCATTAAAAAATACCACGAACAGCGCGACCTCCCTGCAGTATTGGGTACGTCTAGACTCAGTTTGCATTTGCGCTTTGGCACAATTTCCATTCGTGCCCTTGCCAAGGAAGCTTTGGCACTTAACGAAAAATACCTCAATGAACTCATTTGGCGCGACTTCTACCAAATGATTTTATTCCACTTTCCACATACTGTATCCAATGCTTTTAAAGCGCCATACGACCGTATTGTTTGGGAAAACGACGAAATGCAATTTAACGCTTGGTGCGAGGGTAAAACTGGTTACCCTATGGTAGATGCTGGCATGCGTGAACTCAATGAAACGGGGTTTATGCATAATCGGGTAAGAATGGTGGTGGCTAGCTTCCTGACCAAGCATTTGTTGATAGACTGGCGTTGGGGAGAGCGCTATTTTGCCGAAAAACTCCTCGACTTCGAGCTTGCCAGCAATATTGGAGGTTGGCAGTGGGCCGCAGGATGCGGTTGCGATGCAGCACCATATTTTAGGGTATTTAACCCCGAGGCCCAACAAAAGAAATTCGACCCAAAATTTGAATATATCCAAAAATGGATTCCGGAATTCGGAACCCCAACTTACCCAAAACCAATTGTAGACCACCGAATGGCGCGCGAGCGCGTCCTCGATCGATTTAAAACAGCCTTACAACCATGAGCCAAACCATTCAAATTGGAGACCACTGCCCTATCTTTAGCCTGCCAGATAGTCTTGGAAAAGATATTCATGTCAATGACTATCTTGGCCAAAAAATATTAGTTCTATTCTTTTACCCAAAAGACGATACACCCGGTTGCACAAAAGAAGCTTGTGCTTTTAGAGATGCTTATGCCGATTTTGTCGATTTGGGCTGTGAAGTTTTTGGAATTTCCTCAGATGCCGCCGCAACACATCAAAACTTTCAACAAAAACATCAATTGCCCTACCCGCTGCTGTCAGATTCACAAAAAAAGGTACGCCAACAATTTGGCGTACCTGGGAATTTATTTGGGCTTATTCCTGGAAGAGTAACTTACGTCATCGGACTCGATAGCAAAGTAGCCGGAATTTTTAATTCTCAGACCAATCCTGTAGGCCATATTTCCGAAGCTTTAAAGGTGGCCAAGTCTTTACTTACTGCTTGATAAACTGAAGTTCGGCAGCGAGCTTAATTTCATCGCTAACCACTACGTTCCCCGCCTCGGTAACAGCACTCCAAGTTAGGCCAAATTCGCTTCTTTTAATGCTCCCAGTCAGTGTCATTCCAGCTTTGGTCTGACCATAAGGATCAACAGCAATACCTGTATTGATGCTTTCAATTGCTGCAGAAAAATCAAATTTTGCCGAAGCAAAATCTTCTCCTTGGGTTGAAACATTTGCATCAAATGTACCAAAGGAACCACTCACGTTAGAAATCATCATGTGGCGCACTTTGAAGGCTACTTCACTGTGCATTGAATCTACTTTCCAATTTGTTTCCATTCTTATTTTTTTTAGTTGGTATTAATTTAAAGCGCAATGACTGCCTTTTATCTTGACCTAAATCAAGACTTTTAGAAGCCGCCTAAAAAATTGTAAATTTGACTTATGAAGTATGTTTTTTACCTTGTAGTACTATCACTTTCGTTTTCAGGTTATTCCCAAATCCTAAACAAAGACATCAAAAAGATTTACCCTACGCGCTATTACTTTGAAAGTCAGCGCATGCAAATGTTTCGTGCGTTGGTTTCCAACGATGCGTTTTTACCAACACCTCTAGGCACGCGAGCCGATGAACTCGAGCTCAAAGCGTGGTCTCATCAAGTTGGAATCTGCATGGGGTTATCGGAACACTTCTACATAGACGGTGCTGTATCATGGCTGCAAAATGGAGAATCATATGCCTTCGCATCTTTAGATTCTGATTCTTCTTTTAACTACCAGACTCGATATCGGTATTTGGCGCTTCCGATTCAACTTAAATTTACAAGTGGTAATAAATTCAAAATCTATGGCGGGCTCGGACTGCTACCTGGGCTCTATCAGGGTTTCAAACAAGATATCCAATGGACAAATGCATTAGGTGCAGCATACGATGATCAAATCAAAGTAAATAATACCATGAATAGCTTTACCCTTTCTTGGCTCAGCTCTTTTGGTTTAGAAGCCCAATTAGACACTGATTACGCTTTTCGCTTGGGCGTCATTTATAGAGCGCAATTCAATAATTCATACAAGCCGTACGAAGACTACATACACAAAAGTAAAGGCTGGGGTCTTCAATTTGGTTTGACAAAAAATCTCTAATGCAACTTCAAGAAATCAGCCGCTATTTAGAGGCAAAGTACCCGCTTCATCTTCAAGAAAGTTATGACAACTCAGGGCTCATTTATGGTAACCCTACGCTAGAGGTTAAGGGGGTTTTGATTGCCCTAGATGTAACCGAAGCCATCGTTGAGGAAGCTATTGCCAGCAATTGCAACCTCATCATTGCGCATCATCCAATTGTATTCAAAGGAATCAAACGTCTTAATGGTCAGAGCTTTGTGGAACGCGTACTCGAGCGCTGTATTCAAAATAGCATTGCCTTGTATGCGATACATACAAATCTTGATAACCATATTGAAGGTGTAAATGGCCGAATTGCCGCTAAACTCGGTTTAAAAGAATGCCGAATCTTGCGCCCCATGAATCAACTCCTTTACAAGTTGGAGGTATATGTCCCACAAGAAAACTTTGAGGTGCTAAACCATGCCTTAACAGGAGCGGGCGCAGGACAAATAGGCAATTATAAAGATTGTTATTTTCGAACTTCTGGTACTGGTGCATTTACACCAACCGCAAATGCCCAGCCGCATATCGGAAAATTAGAGGTCAGCCAAGAGATTCAGGAGTATAAATTGGAATATGTGGTCGAGCGTCACCATCTCCCAAATGTTTTAAGTGCCATGCAAAATGCACACCCATATGAAGAGGTAGCCTACCATGTCTTACCTACCCAAAATACGCAACAAAACAGAGGGGCTGGAATGCTCGGAACCTTAGCAAAACCTGTCGAAACCAAATTGTTTTTGGCACAAGTAAAAGAAATTTTTGGTTGTGGCTGCATTAAACATACTGCTATTCTCCAAGATGCCATCCAAACTGTGGCTTTGTGCGGAGGAGCCGGAAGCTTTCTACTTACGGACGCAATTAGCGCTAAAGCAGACATTTACATCTCCTCTGACTTTAAGTATCATGAATTTTTTAATGCTGATCAGCGCATCGTCATTGCAGATATCGGTCATTACGAGAGTGAGCAATTTACCAGTGAACTTTTAGCTGAACAACTTACAGAAAATTTTCCTAACTTTGCGGTCCGTTTAACTAAGTTGAATACGAATCCCGTTAACTATCTATAGCACATGGCAGCAGCAACCAAAAAAGAAGGTACCATCGCAGAAAAATTGGATGCGCTTTTTGAACTCCAAAAAATCGACTCTGAAATCGACCGCATTCGCACCATCCGTGGTGAACTTCCTTTAGAAGTGCAAAGTCTTGAAGATGAAATCATTGGTCTACATACGCGCGTTTCTAAAATCAATGACGAAATCAAAGAAGTCGAAACAGAAATTGCAGATCGCAAGTTAGCCGTTAAAGACGCTGAAGCAGCCATTGCAAAATACAAAGAGCAACAAAACAACGTGCGCAACAACCGCGAGTTCGAATCACTTTCTAAAGAAATTGAATTCCAAGAACTCGAAATCAAATTGCACGACAAAAAATCGAAAGAAGCGAAGCTTAAAATCGAAATGAAAAAAGAAACGCTTACTGAGGCCACTGACCGCGTAAGCATGAAACAAGAAGATCTCGATTCTAAAAAAGCTGAACTCGAAGCAATCGTTAGCGAAACACAAAAAGACGAAGAGAAACTTATGAAAGCCTCAGAATCAGCGAAAAAGAACATTGAAAATCGTTTGGTTTTTGCTTATGAGCGCCTTCGCACCAATGCAAAGAACGGTTTGGCCGTCGTACAAGTAATGCGCGGTTCTTGTGGAGGTTGTTTTAACAAAATCCCACCTCAACGTCAACTCGATATCGTGACTAAAAAGAAAATTATTGTTTGCGAGCACTGCGGTCGCGTATTAGTTCCGCAAGAAGCTACTGAAGCTTAATCTTCGACAAACATAAGCACTAAAACAAAATTTGTTTGAATCCCAATTAAAAACGCTCCCTTCAGGAGCGTTTTTTTGTGGTTACCAAATTCATTGTAAACAATGAATTAATTCAGTTTGAATTGGATATCTAGCTTGGCCAATTCTTTGAATAATTGACTGGAGGGCTGCACTTTTACACTGCGCGATGGCAATGCAACCTCAATGTTATCAAGCGGGTCAAAAACAGTAAAATGAATTTGGCAAGAACCCGGGTTTGCTTCAAATAATTGGTGCAATTGATCAATGACCAATTGGTCAAGTTGTTTGGCAGAAAAACGAAGTTTGAGCATTTTTGCGCGTTTTTCACGGAGGTCTTGGAGTAATTCTATTTGATGTACAACGAATTCTGGCACTTGTCTATAGCGTGGTACTTCCATGCGGCCTTTGATGGCCACAAAAGTTCCGGGCTCCATAAAATGTTTGAATTTTAGGTAAGACTCTTTGAAGAGATTGAGTTTGAATGCTTCTTGATAGTCTTCAATGATGAGTGTGCCAAAACCATCACCATGTTTGGTAAAGCGGTGTTCTGCACTCGAGATAATCGCGGCAACCAGGAGGTCTCTGCCTAGGTAGGCTGCGGGGTCATTGAGCATGGCAACAGTTCCTGTGCAAAAGGAAGTGATTTCCACTTTGAAATCATCTAATGGATGTCCTGAAATGAATATCCCGACCACTTCTTTTTCTCTATTCAGCTTGTAAATGGCAGGCCATTCCTCAGCGCGTGGTACGGTTGGGGCAGGCATGGTAGTGCCTGTTGCCTCACCAAACATACTGTGCTGAGAAGAATGTTGTTGTTCTTGAACACTAGCGCCATAGCGAATTGCGGACTCAAGAAAAGTACGGTTGTTGGAATCGGTGACAAAATATTGAGCCCGATGCACTTCTTTAAATGAATCAAAACCACCAGCGTATACTAAACTTTCAAAAGAGCGTTTGTTGCATAACCTCAGATTAATGCGTTTTGTCACATCAAAAATATCAATGTACGCACCGTTTTGTCTTTCTTGAATGATGGCTTCAACTGGGCCACTACCCATCCCTCTGATGGCGCCAAGGCCAAAACGGATGGAACCGCTGGTATTCACGGAAAACGTAAAGCCAGATTCATTGATATCAGGGCCTAGCACTTCAACGCCCATTCGGCGGCATTCTTCCATAAAAAACGACACTTGCTTGATGTCACTCATGTTGTTGCTGAGCACAGAAGCCATGTATTCAGCTGGATAATTGGCTTTTAAATAGGCCGTCTGATACGCAACCCATGCATAACAGGTAGAGTGCGATTTATTAAATGCGTAGGATGCAAAGGCCTCCCAATCCTTCCAGATTTTTTCAAGGGTATTTTCAGCATGACCTTTCAACGATGCTCTTTCAATAAATGTAGGCTTCATTTTATCCAAGACCTTGCGGTCTTTTTTACCCATCGCCTTTCGAAGCGTATCTGCTTCTCCTTTCGTAAAGTCAGCCAATTTTTGGGACAACAACATGACTTGCTCTTGATAAACAGTAATGCCATAGGTTTCTTTCAAGTATTCTTCACAGTCGTCGAGGTCATAGACAATTGGTTCATCGCCATGCTTTCTTTTACAATAGGACGGGATGTATTCCATTGGGCCAGGTCTATACAAGGCGTTCATGGCAATGAGATCTGCAAAAACGGTTGGCTTGAGCTCTTTGAGGTGCTTTTGCATCCCGGGAGATTCGTATTGGAAAATACCAACGGTTTCACCTCTTTGGAAAAGTGCGTAAGTAGCTTCGTCGTCTATCGGGAAAGTATCAGGATCTAGCTCTATTCCACGGTTTTCTTTAACCAAGCGCACAGCATCTTTGATGAGTGTAAGCGTTTTAAGACCTAAGAAGTCCATTTTGAGCAGACCCGCTGACTCTGCAACAGCGTTGTCGTATTGGGTACAAACCATCTCGGAATCTTTGGCAGTAGCCACCGGAACAAAGTTCGTGAGGTCATCGGGGGTGATGATTACACCACAGGCGTGAATACCGGTATTGCGCACAGAACCTTCAATTTCGGCAGCTTTTTGCAAAACCTTGGCTTGAAGGTCATTGCCTTGATAGATGCGTCGCAATTCTTTGGCATTGGCGATGGCTTCCTGGTTGCGCAGCTTATCAATGAGTTCAGGCTCCGGTAAATTAAATAGCTTTTTGAGCGAGAGATCAGGAATCAGTTTAGCGAGTCTATCTGCTTCTGGCAAAGGTAAATTCATGACCCGAGAGGTATCTCGCACGGCAGATTTTGCAGCCATTGTGCCGTAGGTAATGATTTGTGCTACTTGATTGGCGCCATATTTATTGATCACGTAATCAATTACGCGGCCACGGCCTTCGTCGTCAAAATCGATATCGATGTCGGGCATTGAAATACGATCTGGGTTGAGAAAACGCTCAAAGAGCAGGTCGTATTTGATGGGGTCGACGTTTGTGATGCCGGTGCAATAGGCTACGGCCGAACCAGCAGCCGAACCACGACCTGGCCCGACCGAAACTCCCATTTGGCGAGCGGCATTACAGAAGTCTTGGACAATGAGGAAGTATCCGGGATAACCCGTTTTTTCAATAGTGGCCAATTCGAAGTCGATGCGCTCTTGAATTTCAGGAGTGATGGTTTCGTAGCGTTTTTTTGCACCTTCAAAGGTCAAATACTTGAGGTAGGCGTTTTCACCGCGTTTGCCGCCGTCTTGGGCATCGAGTGGGTCAATGAACTGACTCGGGATATCAAAAGCCGGGAGCAAGACCTCGCGTGCCAAACCATAGGGCTCGCATTTTTCAATGATTTCTGCAATACTTGAGATGGCTTGCGGGACATCGGCAAACAACGCGATCATTTCCTCGGAAGAACGCATGTAGTAAGTATCGTTTTCTAGACCATAACGAAAACCCCTACCTCTTCCCTTTGGTGTTTCAACGAGTTCGTTGTCTTTGACACAGAGCAAGACGTCATGAGCAAGCGCATCTTTTTGTTCGATGTAATAGGTATTGTTGGTGGCCACCAACTGAACTTGATGTTTGTCGGCCAAGGCCACGAGCAAGGGGTTGACGCGTTCTTCGACTTCCAAGTTGTGCCTGCCTATTTCGATGTAAAAATCAGAGCCAAACAGTTGTTTCCACCAAAGCAGCGCTTCTTCTGCTTGCTTTTCACCAACATTGAGTAATAAACTGGCTATTTCGCCGTAGAGATTCCCACTCAAGACAATGAGGTCTTCTTTGTATGGCTCTATAACCGCTTTGTCGATGCGCGGCACGTAATACATACCTTGCGTATAGGCAATAGAGGCCAATTTGATGAGGTTTTGGTAGCCATTTTTATTTTTGGCTAAGAAAACGATTTGATAACCGTTGTCTTTGACTGATTTGTCTTGATGATTTCTGCAGACATTGAATTCGCAACCGATGATCGGCAAGATTTCTTGTCCGTGATACGGTTCGTTTTTTTCTAGGGCCTCGGCTCTTTCTGCTTTAATCTTGGCATTATGAGCCGCCGCGGCTTTTTCGAACTGAAATGCCGCCATCATGTTGCCTGTATCGGTGAGCGCAACGGCAGGCTGACCAAGCGCAACAGCTTTTTGAATCAGGCCAGAAACCTCAGCAGTAGATTGTAATATTGAGAACTGCGTGTGGTTGTGCAGGTGCGCAAAAACGAGGTCCTGCAAAACTTCTTGACTAACTGCAACTTTTGGAGTAGTTGGAGCTGCGTTTGCTGTTCTGAGTTTATCGCTTTCGGCCTTTAAATTGAGGTGTTGTAGGCCAATTTTTTCAATTGGCTTTGGATTGAGCAACCTGAAAGCGTCAAAGTAACCGGGCTCTTGAAGAATTTCCTCAAGGGTGTAGTGCTCTTTTCGAATTAATTCCAGAAAACAACGCGTTGTTGATTCGACATCGGCGGTTGCATTGTGGGCTTCTGAAAAGGATTCTTGAAATAAGAATTCGTGTAGCTCAGTAAGTGTAGGTAATTTGAAACGACCACCACGACCACCAGGTATTTGACACAATGAGGCTGTTTTTTCAGTACATGTATCGAGCACTGGCTTCACTAACGGGGTGTCTTGGCCTAATCTGACAAATTCAGCACCCAATACATTGACATCAAATTTGAGGTTATGACCAACCATGAAGTTGGCTCGACTGAGGTCTTTGTTGAACTGGGCTAAAACTTCTGTCAGGTCAACTCCGAGGGTTTGTGCCAGTTCAGTGGAGATACCGTGAACGCGCTCTGATTCAAATGGAATATTGTAGCCATCTGGTTTGATGATGAAGTCTTTTTGGGAAATGAGTTCGCCTGCTTCGTCATGGAGCTGCCATGCCAACTGAACCACGCGAGGCCAGTTGTCTGTGTCGGTAATTGGGGCGTTAAAGTCACGAGGTAGACCCGTGGTTTCGGTATCAAAAATGAGGTACATGCGCGGCAGAAAATGGAACTTCTAAAGATAGAAATTACTTGGGCAACTGCGTGCGATTGTTGATAACTATTATTGTGAAAGCGCTTGTTCCCAATAGGCATTGAGCAAGACTACCAGACGTCGAGAAATATTGTTTTGATAGCGCTTGGTGCGGTATCCTCCTACCCAATTAATGCCGCGAATGGCATTGGTTAAAAAAACTTCATCAGCCGCCAAAAGATTTTGTGGCATGAGTGAACATTCATAGACTTTGATACCGTTTGCCAAAGCCAAATTGATGATCTGCATGCGCATCGTGCCGGCCAAGCAACCTTCGTCAAGACTTGGGGTGTAAAGCACGCCATTTGATATAACGAATACATTGCAAGAAGACGTTTCAAGGATACTTCCTTTGTGGTCGACTAAAAATAAGTCGTCAAGGCCTTTTTCTTTGGCAGCCAAGGCAGCCATGATGTACGGCAGCCCCATTTTTGTTTTAAAATTGGATAGCAGATTTTTTTCAAGCTTGATATCTTGATAGATGTCTAATTCTAAACCTTTTGCATTGAGTTCATAATGATTGACATCGTATGGATAAACTTCGATGTAGTAGGTTGCTTCATTGGAGTCGGGCAAGTAAGCACCTCCGCTAATTCTGTCCAAAGAAAGTCGGCAACGACCACCTTCAGTGATGCCCGATTGCTGACACAATTCTAAAATTTTGGCTTCAAAAAATGCAGTTGTATAACTAGCCGACGGGCGCATATGAATCGCACGCGCACCAGCTAATAACCTCAGCACATGGTTTTCTAGATTGAGTGGCTGACCGTTGATGATTCGGATACTTTCAAAAACGCCATCACCATACAAGTGAGCCCTGTTTCCGGGCAAAATGGTTGGCGCATTGCCTGCAAGTAAATTTCCGTTGTTATTAACGTATAGCATAGGCCTCCGATTGACTTACAAAAACAAATGTACAAATTGCATTCCTTTTTCGGGTGCGATCAATAGAACAAATAAAACACCAAAAATTGCCCCGCCTATGTGCGCATCATGTGCAATTCCTGATTTTCCCTTGCGCATCGAGTAATATTCAAATGCTAAATAAAGTGGGCCAAAAACATAGGCCGGGATTGGAATTGGAATAAACATCAAATAAAGAGATTGGGTTGGGTCCCATAAGATGAAGGCAAACAAAATAGCACTCACAGCACCCGAGGCGCCTAAACTTCGGTAGGACGGATTATCTTGATTGCGAATCATGGGCCAAAGTGTAGCGCATAATCCACCAACAACATACAGTAAAAAGAGGTAAATACGGCTATTCATGAGCCCAAATTGCAACTGCCAGATTTGCTCTAAATAACTACCAATAAAATAAAGGGTCATCATGTTGAAAGCCAAATGTGTAAAATCGGCATGTACCAACATATGACTTAACAAACGGTAAAACTCACCTCTGTGTTTGACGGCATATGGATCAAGAAGCAATCTTGATAAAAGTGCTTGATTTTGAAAGGCTTGCCACGATATAACTACGGTGAGTATTAAGAAAAATAGTATCATGGTACTCTCGTATTTATTTTATACATTCATCGAAAATAAAGAATATTCCAATGCGCAAAATCATCGGTGTCTGTTTAGTGCTCTTTTGTTGTTTGTTTTTGGCTTGTTCTATGGCCACAACCGAAGCAAAAGAACAAGATTTTCTGCGCAATCCTCAAATGAGCAGCACTCAAAAATTAAAAACTTTACTTGAAGAAGGGCATCCCGATCTGAAGCTATCAAAAGAAGCACTGGACCAATTAAATACATTTTACAAGGCAAGGGGCTTCCAAAGAATTCATACCAACGATTCTACCTTTACCAATATTGGGCAATCCTGGAAAACGACACTGCGAAAACATGAATTTTTTGGGCTACCTCAAAACAGACTTATTGCATCTAAGAATTCCAATCTCTTGATTCAGGAGCTCATTTTAAGCTACAATTTAGGTACTGCGATGCACGATTTAGACAGCGGATTCATTGATTTTGAACAGGATCAAAATAAAGAACGAATTTGGAGCGTTATACCTAATGATTGGGTCACAACCCCTTCTTCCACGGACTCTATTTTACTTGCAAGAGGTCCTGCGGATACCAACTACAGGTATTTTGCCCAGCATTTGTATCATTATCGTGACACCGCAAAAATCGACACCATTGCTTATCAATTAATTACCGAAAAAGAAAATAAAAAATTAGCGTGGGTAAAACTAAAATTAGCGTTAACAAATCTTGGAGCCATTACTGAGTTCACCGACAGCCTCAGCATTCGCAAAGCATTAAAGACCTACCAAAAAAGTCATGGTTTGATTGCAGATGGCCTTGTTGGGCAAGCTACAGTTATTTCATTTGCAGAATCGGGGCAAGACCGTTTTGTCAGGGCCATGATCGCGCTTGATCGCCTTCGACAAGAAAAGATAAGACCAAGCTCTTTTATCGCGATTAATATCCCGTCTTTTTCTTTGATTTTTATCGCAGACGACACCTTGCGATCGCAGCATAAAATCATTATCGGAAAAATAGACCACCCAACGCCCACACTTGTTTCTAAGGTAAACCGTATTATTAGTTTGCCATATTGGAGAGTTCCGAGCTCCATCGCCAAAAAAGAAATTCTGCCTGCACTGAAGCGCAACTCAGCTTATCTCAATAATGAGCACATGAGGATCTACAAATCTCAAAATAGAGAAGTGAATCCGTCGACCGTCAATTGGAAAAAAGTGAAAGTGAATACGTTTCCTTATCAAGTCATACAAGATCCTGGCCCTTGGAATAGCCTAGGTTTGATCAAATTTGAATTTGCCAATAACTTTTCTGTCTATGTACACGACACACCAAGTCGCTACCTCTTTGGTCAAACTTTCAGGAGTTTTTCTCACGGCTGCATGCGCTGCGACCAACCCATCGCGTTAGGAAAATCCATTTTGACTTATGACAAAACCACGAAAAAAGAAAATCCGGTTGGCCCCGATTCGCTGCAAGTATTGATCGATCAGCAAATCCATCAAAGTATTCCACTATTAAAAGCTATTCCCATATTTGTAACCTACACAAGTGTAACTGCCGATCAAGTTGGCCTCTACTTCCACCTAGACTTATATCAGAAAGATCAGAAATTAGTAAGGCTCTTGAGAACGGAAAATAATGGCTAATTTTATAAAAAATTAGAACCCATGATTGTTTCTCCATCTGTTTTATCCTGTGATTTTGCCAACATTCAACGCGACACCGAAATGCTCAATTCTTCGGTTGCTGAATGGCTACACATCGACGTGATGGATGGTGTTTTTGTACCGAATATTTCTTTTGGGTTTCCGGTCCTTCAAGCCATTCGCAAGCACACTTCTAAGGTGCTTGACGTGCACCTCATGATTGCTAATCCCGATGCGTACCTTGAAGAATTCAAAAAAGCAGGGGCAGACATACTTACGGTTCATTACGAATCCTGTACGCACTTGCACCGCACCATTTCAAGAATCCAAGAATTAGGCATGAAAGCAGGTGTTGCCTTGAACCCACATACCCCAATTGAAGTATTATCTGAGCTTGCTACACAGCTTGACTTAGTTTTAATCATGAGTGTCAATCCAGGTTTTGGCGGACAAAAATTCATCGAAGCTGCCACAGACAAAGTGGCGCGTTTGAAATCTTTGCGCGAGCAACATCAAGCACATTTTATGATTGAAGTCGATGGCGGCGTCAATCTAAATACAGGTGTAAAATTAGCAGCAGCTGGCGCCGACGCTTTGGTTGCAGGTAGTTTTGTTTTTGGTTCTGAAAACCCAGTTCAAACAATAGCTGAACTCAAAGCGCTTTAACGTAACTTTAAAAGTTATTTATCGTTTGTAATTTTTATGAAGCAGTTCCTTGCTCTTATTGTGGTATGTTTAACTTTCTTGTCAGGATATGCACAAGACCTCGCCGCGCAAGAACACGAAGCGGCGGTCATACTTGCGCAAATTCGCAGCTCCAAGGAAGATTCAGAAACAGATGCCGCACACCTCGCCTTCAAAAAAGCGATGAGCAACCTCGTCAAATCCAAAGGTTTTTTTGACTACACCTTCAAAGAATTAAAAATTGCCGACCTACGCAGTGCAGATCAGACAGTTAGGCTCCTGACTTGGAATATTGAATACAGTGACCTCTCTTACAGCTATGGTGGCTTTGTATTAAGACGCGAAGAAGGTCGAGATAAAGTTCTGATCCAAGAACTCAATGACCAACTCGATGCCTATAATACCAAACCAGAAGGTGTTATCGACGCCAAATCTTGGTATGGGGCCATTTACTTTAAAATCATCGACTTTTCCTTCCAAGGCAAAACCTGTTATTTACTTTTTGGCTACGATGCCGGAACAACCATGAGTAATTTCAAAATACTCGACGTGCTCAGTTTCAGTGGACAGACCGCAAAATTTGGTGCGGCTGTATTTAAAGACACCAAGCAAACTAAAAAAAGAGTCATTTTGGAATACTCAAACATGGCAACCCTTTCCTTAGAATTTGAACCCAAACGCAATCGCATCGTATTTGACCATCTTTCACCAGAATCGCCAGCACTTGAAGGTGTTGCCTCTTATTATTTCCCCGATATGTCTTATGACGCTTACATTTACGATGCCGACAGAGAAATCTGGGTACTCGCTCAAGACGTGGTTGCAACCAACCCGGCAGATGTTGGAGAAAAATTTTTCTACACCCTCAATAAAAAAACGGGCTTAGTTGAAAAAAGCAGAATGAACAAAGACTGGATCAATCCGGCCGATCCGACTAATCAGGCCAATGGTCAGCACAAAGCAGCATTGCCCGAACAAACCACGGATGAATTTCCCGAACTTCCTCGAAAAGAGCGACGCAAGTGGCTAAAAAGAAATAGAAATTACAATCCTGAAAGCTACTAAAACAAAAAATTATGCAACTCGGTAAAATCAACCAACTCACTATTCAACGTTTTGCACCACCGGGTGCTTATTTGGTTGATGCACAAGAAAACGAAGTGCTTTTACCCAACAAATACCTCGAACCAGATTGGAGCGAAGGCAGTATTGTTGACGTTTTTGTCATGAAAGATTCTTCGGACAGAATTGTTGCAGTCAAAGAGACACCTTATATCTTACTTGGCGACTTCGCGTATTTAGAGGTAGTAGAAGTAAACCCATTTGGCGCCTTTGTCGATTGGGGTTTAGATAAAGATTTATTTGTACCCTTTGCAGAGCAGCGTCATGCCCTACAAATAGGAGAAAAATACCTATTCACCTTGATGTACGACTTCGAAACAGATCGTCTTTTTGGCAGTATGAAAATCCGAAAAATGCTGAGCCCTTGCAAGGATATGAGCCTTGAAGGACAACAAGTCAGTATTTTTATAGGTGAAGAAGGCAAACTCGGCAGAAATGTAATTGTCAATAACCAATATGAAGGGCTCATTTTTAGAAATCTGCAGAGTCGTATTTTAGAACCCGGAGAAATTCTAGAAGCTTATGTTGCTAAAGTACGAGACGATGGCAAACTAGACATCACGCTCGAAATCATCAATGACAGCCGTTATGACGCCGCCGAACTAAAGATTTTAGAGTTACTCAAGGAGCACGAAGGCTTTTTATACATTCATGACAAAAGTGAACCTGAAGAAATCAAGGCACTGTTAGGCATGAGTAAAAAAACATTTAAGCAAGCTATTGGTAAGCTCTACAAACACCGAAGAATCAGCTTAGAAGCAACAGGTATCAGGCTCGTTCAAAAAGGATCTTAACGACCATCTCCATCGAGCAAATTACCCAAACCTCCTAAAATTCCCCCTTCTTCTTTGCGGGCGGTGGTACCGTAAGATAAAATTCTTGAAGCCAAGCGAGAAATCGGCAGACTCTGTAACCAAACTTTCCCTGGCCCTTGAAGCGTCGCAAAAAATAGGCCTTCTCCGCCAAATACTGTATTCTTAATGCCACCCACAAATTGGATGTCATAATTAATCTCTTGCGTGTATGCGACAATACAGCCAGTGTCTACTCTCAAGACCTCGCCAGGCTGCAAAGTTCTTTCGGTGATATAGCCACCAGCATGACAAAAAGCAAAACCATCACCTTCTAGTTTTTGCATGATGAAACCTTCACCACCAAACAAGCCAGTACCTAATTTTCTCTGAAATTCGATGCCGACAGACACACCCTTAGCTGCACACAGAAAAGCATCTTTTTGACAAACCACTTTGCCACTATATTGCTGTAAGTCGAGGGCAATGATTTTACCGGGATACGGTGAGGCAAATGCCACTTTAGCTTTTCCAAAACCTTGATTAGTAAAGGCGGTCATGAAAAGGCTTTCTCCTGTGAGCAGTCGTTTTCCGGCGCTAAACAACTTGCCCATGAAACCCGTTTGCCCGGAACCATCGCCAAAAATAGTTTGCATTTCAATGGCCTGATCCATATACATAAACGCACCTGCTTCTGCAATTGCGGTTTCTTGCGGGTCGAGTTCAATCTCTACCAATTGCATTTCTTCACCCTTGATTTCGAAGTCTATTTCGTGATTGTTTCTCATCTTACTTTTTTTTACAAAAATAGTAACAAAGTAAAAGCCAAGTTATTGTTTAACTTTGTCCTATGGAACAAGCTAACCGTGTGGCCGTCATAGGTGGTGGTAGTTGGGCAACTGCACTCGTTAAAATATTGTGTAACAACCATGACCAAGTGCATTGGTGGATGCGCAGTCAAGACGCCATAGATCACCTCGAGCGTTTTGGACACAACCCAAAATACTTGCAATCTGTAGCTTTTAATACCGATCAGCTTATACTCAGTACAAATTTAACAGACATACTTTCTCGTGCTGAAGTCATTGTGATTGCTACTCCTGCCGCTTTTCTACAAGAAGCTTTTGAAGGCATAGGCGCTTCGCATTTTAAAAATAAAATTGTTTTCTCTGCGGTTAAAGGAATCATACCCGCATACAATGCCATACCCGCTCGCTTCATTCACAAAAGTTTTGGTGTTCCCTATGAAAATATCGGCATCATTTCAGGCCCTTGCCACGCGGAAGAAGTGGCCATGGAGCGCTTGTCTTATCTTACCCTGGCGTGTCAATACACCGAGTACGCTCAGTTAATGGCTGATAAACTCAGTTGTCGATATATCAAAACAACTACTTCAGATGACCTTTTTGGCACTGAATTTTCGGCTGTATTAAAAAATGTATATGCTTTAGCGGCTGGTATTTGCCATGGCTTGGGTTACGGCGATAACTTTCAAGCTGTCTTGATTTCCAATGCCATTCAAGAAATTGAAAAGTTCATTGACGTCATCCATCCCGTACACCGCGATACCAAAACCAGTGCCTATTTAGGTGACCTTCTTGTTACGGCCTATTCTAGTTTTTCGCGCAACAGAACCTTTGGCTTTATGATCGGAAAAGGTTATTCTGTAAAAACTGCCCAACTAGAAATGAATATGGTTGCTGAAGGGTATTATGCAACGAAGAGTTTATGGGAAATCAATAAAAAATTTCAGGTAGACATGCCCATTTTGCAAGCTGTATACCACATCATTTATGAAAAAATTTCTCCGGCGGTAGAAATGAAATTATTAGCTGATCAACTTGCTTAAACAAATGAAAGTATTCAAATTTGGTGGTGCCTCTGTGAAAGATGCCAATTCAATTAAAAATGTAAGCGCCATCATGACGCGCTTTTCAGGGCAAAAAATAATTGTTGTTGTATCCGCAATAGGGAAAACAACCAATAAATTAGAAGAGATCGTCAGTGCCTTGATCAATAAAGACCAAAAGACTTTTGTTGGTTTGGTAGACGAATTGCAGCAAAATCACTTGGAAATTGCAGCAGGTTTATTCCCTGACCGACACTTTCATATTTTTGAGTTACTAGACGATATTTTTGCCGATTTAAGAGCGCAAATACAACGGAATCCGTCTGATAACCATGCTTTTATTTATGATCAAATTGTTTCTTTAGGAGAATTGCTTTCCAGCAGGATAGTCAATGCCTACCTTCTTGATCAAGGGCTGAACAGCCAGTGGCTAGATGCCCGAAACATCATCCGAACAGACAACAAATACCAAGAAGGTCTTGTCGATTGGGCTAAAACTGAGCAACTCTGTACAGCCCAAGTTTTGCCGCTCTTCGAAACACATGATATATTACTGACTCAAGGATTTATTGGGCACACCTCAGAAGGATTTACCACCACACTGGGTAGAGAAGGTTCAGATTACT
This sequence comes from Bacteroidota bacterium, assembly GCA_041176605.1. Classification (GTDB taxonomy): domain Bacteria; phylum Bacteroidota; class Bacteroidia; order Flavobacteriales_D; family Crocinitomicaceae; genus UBA952. Next base: position 24,071 of record JBEDCS010000139.1, on the reverse strand, counting down.
CTGCCGGTATATTAGCCTATTGTTGCAATGCCAAAGATGTAACAATTTGGAAAGATGTTCCAGGCATGCTCAATGCCGATCCAAAATATTTTACGGATACACAACTTCTGGAGCATATCTCATTCAAGGAAGCAATTGAATTATCCTATTATGGGGCAAGTGTTATTCATCCCAAAACGGTTCAGCCCTTGCAGCAAAAAGATATTCCGCTCTACGTGAAGTCTTTTCTAGACCCAGAAGCATTAGGAACTACTATCTCTAGTTCTGCAAGTCAAGACGCAAAAATTCCATCCTTTATCGTTAAAAAAGAGCAGCTCTTGCTTACCATCAGCTCCAAAGATTTTTCATTTATCGCCGAACAGCACTTAAGCGATATTTTTGAGACACTTGCTCAGCTGCAAATTCCGATCAATATCATGCAAAATTCTGCCTTGAATTTCTCCATTTTGGTTGACCGTAAAAAAGTTAAACTTGAGTCATTGCGCGAAGCACTGGGCACCAAGTATCAACTGAGATATAACGAAGGTTTAGAGCTGGTAACAATTAGGCATTACGATCAGCATACCATCGAACAGATGACCAAAGGCAAAGAAATTATACTCGAACAGCGCACTCGCAATACAGCACGTTTTGTTTTGCGCTATTTAGAATGATTAAAAATACCTTAAAAGTGGTATCGTGTTTTTGTAAACTGCTTCGTAAATTTGGGCATGTCAAATACGCTAGATACAATTGCACTTCACGAGCTTGTAGAGATCACCTCCATCACAGCTTCTCCTTTTGCATCTAAATTGACAGAAATGGGCCTTACTAAAGGCCAGTTCATCAAAGCGCTTTTCAAAGCGCCTTTCGGCGATCCTATTGCCTTTGAGTGTAATGGCAATGTGCTTTCCATGCGCAAAGAAGAGGCCCGCTTCATCGAAGTCAAATCTGCATGACGCATTTTTGCTTAGTTTTGTAAGCCTATGAAAATCGCGTTAATTGGTAACCCAAATACCGGAAAGAGTTCAGTTTTTAATATGCTTACTGGTTTGCGTCAGCAGGTCGGTAATTTCCCCGGTATTACCGTAGAACTGCGCCAAGGCACTATACAAACCGCTCAAGGCACACATCAAATTCTTGATTTTCCCGGTACCTACAGTATTTTTCCGAGGTCTAGCGAAGAAGCCATCGTTCAAGAAGCGCTTTGCGACGCTGCACACCCTTCTCACCCAGAACTCATCTTATTTGTAGCCGATGCTGCTCAAATTGAGCGAAATCTATTATTTTTCAGTCAAATTTATGATTTAGGCATCCCCGTAATTCTTATCCTGAACATGTGGGATCGCGCCGTAGCAAAGCGCATTCAAATTGATACTGAAAAAATACTTTCGCTATTCCCAGGAATCCAACTCGTTCAAACGAATGCAAGGGTGCAGTTAGGCAAAGACAGAATCTTAGCTGAAATTGCTAAAAACGATGCGCAACCCATTATTCAATTCGTTGGTGCTGAAAATTTACAAACAACCGATCAAGCTATTCAGCAAGCCGATGCCAACAAAAGATTTGAAAAAATTCGAAGTGCCCAATTGGTTCAAATCACGCAAGTAAATGAGGCCAATTTGTCTACCAAACTAGACTACATCCTGACCCACCCTATTTGGGGCTACGGAATTTTTGCCTTGCTGCTTTTGTTGCTCTTTCAATTGATTTTCACATTTGCAGCCATTCCAATGGATTTCATAGACGAGCAATTTGTGAATCTGAGCAATTTCACTGCTAGTCAGCTGCCACCAGGGCAACTCACCAATTTAATCTCTCAAGGACTTATTCCAGGCATCGGCGGTGTGTTGGTTTTCGTTCCTCAAATTGCCATCCTTTTCTTTTTTATTGCACTACTCGAAGAGACCGGATATTTGTCTAGAGTTGTTTTCATCATGGATCGCCTCATGCGACCTTTTGGTTTAAATGGCAAAAGTGTGGTTCCACTTCTTTCAAGTGTTGCCTGTGCCATCCCAGGTGTGATGTCTGCGCGCACTATTGCCGATCCGAAAGAGCGACTCATCACTATTTTAGTGGCGCCTTTCATGAGCTGCTCTGCTCGAATACCAGTTTATACTTTACTGATCAGTTTAGTCATACCTAAAACTTACCTACTCGGAGTTTTCAATCTACAGGGAATTGTTTTATTTGGTTTATATGCACTCGGAATCATCTTTGCCTTGCTGACTGCAATTCTCTTGAATCTATTGCTCAAAAAAGAAAAGAAAGGTTTCCATATTATGGAATTACCGGAATATAAATCGCCAAGACTTGCCAATGTTGGCATCACCGTTCTTGAAAAAGTAAAGCTCTTTGTTACCGATGCTGGAAAAATTATTGTTGCCATTTCCATCCTACTTTGGGCTTTGGCTACCTTCGGGCCGGCCTCAAGAGATCAGCAACTCAAGCAACTTACAAAAAGTAAACAGTATATCGAGGCAAGTTCTACGCAACAACAAGAACTCTATGCTGCAACTTCCTTATCTGGTTCCTACATGGGTCATTTGGGTAAAAGCATCGAGCCAGTCATTCAACCCCTTGGCTACGATTGGAAAATCGGAATTTCTCTACTGACCTCTTTTGCTGCCCGTGAAGTTTTTGTTGGCTCCTTAGCCACTATTTATGCCGTTGGTGAAGCAGGTTCTAATGACCGACTGATCAACAAACTTAAGGAAGAAAAAAAACCTAATGGCCAACCCATGTTTTCTTTAGCAACCGGGATGTCCTTGCTCATTTTCTATGTATTTGCCATGCAATGTATGGCCACACTAGCAGTCGTTAAAAGAGAAACTAAAACCTGGAAATGGCCGCTCATACAACTGGCTTTCATGGGCGTCATTGCCTATTTAGGTGCCTTCTGTGCTTTTCAATTACTATCTTAAGATAATTTAGTACTTTTCACTATGCAAAACATCCTCGTTATTATCATCTGTTTGGGCGCACTAAGTTTTCTGTTTTACAGATTTTATCAAAACTTTTTTGCCAAAAATACAGGTTGTAACAGTTGTGGAATGTCAGCTGAAACCAACCAAATCACAAAGAAGTGAAAAGTGCGCAACTTTATCAGTATAGCCAAGAATTTTTTGCAGTTCGCAACGAAGAAGTCCACCAAATTTGTGCCGATTTCGAACCCAACGCGATAGACACCGACTACGTTTACTGGTTAAATTTTCACAATTTAGATCAACGCGATTCACTCGAATTGCTTTGTCAAAAATTACACCTCGACAAATTGAGCATCGAAAGTATATTTCTACCGCTCAGAAGATCAAAAGTTGAAGAATACCCGAATTATTTATTTTTTCAAATACACACCTTAAGAAATAATTCAGCTACGGCTAGTGAAACTGAAAAGCTCTCTTTTGTATTGGGAAAAAGCTTTTTGCTTTCATTTCAGGACCATCAAGGACAGCATTTTGGGGATGTGCGCGAGCGTATTGAAAAATCAAAAGGTAAAATTCGCAGTCAAAAAAGCGATTTTTTGCTATTCAGGTTATTGGATGCCCTCATTGATGAAATTTTTGTCAAAACAGAAAATGTTTCTGATGAGATTGACTTACTTGATGCGGGTATTCATTCCAACATGAAGAGCGAACTTTTGCGAGGAATTGAAACTCAGAAAAGAGAACTCATCGAACTGCGCAAATTGATTCAGCCTCTAAAAGATTTACTTGCCGGTCTAGAAAATATGGACCACGACTTAATCGACCCCGCTAATAAGCACTACTTTAAAAATTTACGCAATAGTTGCACCAGCTTACTCGAAGATATCGATGCACATAAACAAATTTTAGAAAGCCTTTCGAATCTTTATTATGCTGCACAAGGTCAGCGCATGAATGAAATCATGAAAGTCCTTACCGTTGTCAGCAGTATATTTATACCACTCACTTTCATCGTAGGTGTCTATGGAATGAATTTCAAATACATGCCTGAACTTGAATATCCTTACGGTTATTATACAGTGGTCGGGGTCATGATCATCATTGGCATAGCCATGTTCGCGTACTTCATTAAGCGCGGATGGCTCAAGCGTGAATAGATGTTAATGAAGTGTTAAATAAGAATTATAGAAAACATTGCTCCTTAACTTTCGAGTAGTAAAACTGAAAAACATGAAAAAATTATTGCTTTCTTTTGGCGTGGTATTCATGGCGATTCTTGGCCTGAACAACGTAAGTGCACAAATTGAAAAAGGTGCAAAAATCGAATTTAACAAAGAAGTCCACGACTACGGCAACATCAAATATGGTGGTGAGCCTTATTGTAGCTTCGAATTTAAAAACACAGGTGATGAGCCTTTGATCATTTCAAATGCGAAAGGATCATGCGGTTGTACAGTACCTGAATGGCCGAAAGAACCAATTGCACCAGGAGCAAAAGGAACAATTCGCGTAAAATACGACACCAACCGTCCGGGTCCAATCAACAAAAGCGTAACCATCACTTCTAACGCAATCAATGAACCTAACAAAGTGATTCGCATCAAAGGTGAAGTTGGTCCTGCTCCAGAAAGCGGAATGCCAGTAAACAACGCTGGTGCGCCAACAAACAACTAACTGAAATTCCATTGAATTAAAAAGCCGCTCTAGAGCGGCTTTTTTTATGACTTATAATTTAGGCGCTTTGAAGTTCGGCCGATTATATTTCAAGAAAGTTATGGGCAAACTGTGGCCATTCTAGCTTTGTTTCAGCCCTGAGTAATTGTGTGGTTTGCATACCTGCTTGCTGAGCCGCTTGTAATTCTGCAACAACATCCGAAAGAAATAAGATTTCTTGTGGTTCAAGACCCAAGAAATTGGCAATACTCGTGTAGGTGCTGGCCTCTTGTTTAGAACCTGTAGTGGTATCAAAATGATTGGAAAAATGTGCCGTTAAATCACCGAAATCGCTGAAACGAAATAACAACTTTTGAGCAGCAATAGAACCAGATGAAAACACACCAAGCTTAAGGCCATTGGCACGCCATTGATTGAGCGCGGTCGGGACATCGTCGTAAACATGTCCTTTGATATCGCCAGACTCATAAGCACTTTTCCAAATTAAACCCTGAAGGGTTTTCAAAGGTGTAATTTTTCTGTCTTGCTCGCTCCAAAGGCGCAAATAATGCAAGACTTCTTCAGTTGTCGTGAGGTGTTTTTGCTCTTCTTGCTCAACTATTTCTATTACCTCAGCAAAAGCTTGCTTCACTTCATTGATCAGGGAAAGCTTGGGTAAATCTTGAATGTGCTCCTTGAAATAAGGGAATAATACCTCATATACGAAACTCACGGAGCTAGTGGTTCCTTCGATGTCGGTAAGAATATATTTGATTTGCTTATCCACGTGAAGGAATTTTAAAATCTGAAAAGTTAAGCTCTGTTCCGGCTTCGGTATAATGAGGAGTCCAGCCAGACATATCTGTAAAAATACGGATGGCTTTCACAAAAGGATTGGACTGACCTGCGTCAAACCAATGCTTAGTGCCCGCAGGTACACTAATGAGATCACCGCGTTCACAAAGTACATTGAACACTTCGTGGCCATCAATATTGAACCAAAAGAGCCCTTGGCCATCTACAAAAAATCGAATTTCATCTTCAGTATGAATGTGCTCTGCTAAAAATTTGGCCCTGATAGCTTCGTAGTTTGGTGTTGTTGCATGAATTGAAATGACGTCGGCGGTGTGGTAGCCACCTTGCTTCATGAAAGGGTCAAGATCTTTGGCATAGGCTGCCAAAATTTCATCTTGTGAGGCTTCATCATCGAAAAGCACCTCGCAATGCCATTGCTCAAAATAAACACCAAGATCGTTGAGGTATTTTTGAATATGCGTAGGATCTTGGATTTCAAGACCTGTATTTGGAACGGATAAGATGGCCATTTTTAGAGTAAGAATTCACATTCACAAAGGTAATCTAAAGTCTCGAGATGCCTCTGTGCCGCAAAGATATTTTCTCCCCAAGCGTAGGTACCATGACCAGCAATAATGAAACAATGCTGTTGAATATCTGCTGCGCGCTCTGAGAGTGCTGAACAGAGTATTTTCATGTCTTGATCGTTATCGATAATAGGAATTTGAAGCGTTTCGAGGTGCGTAGTGCATCCTTTAAATCCTTTTTGGAGTTCATAACCTTGAACACTAAAAAAATGCTCATTGTATTGAGAAATGAGAACGGGGTATTTAGAATGGCTGTGTAAAACCACCTTAGCTTCAGGAAAATTTTGATAAATCCATAAATGAATTTGTGTTTCGTCTGAAGGCTTGATACCATGAAATGCACCCATACCGATACCGTCGTTATCGATGGTCATGAAATCATGTTCAGTAAAATTGGCTTTATTGACGCCAGAGCGCGATACCCAACATTGTTCATGCTCGTCAATAAACGAATAGTTAGTTGAGGTGGCCGGTGACCAACCACGCTGATTGAGCGTTTGGATTAATTGGGCAAGTTCAATTTTCATGGCTATTGTGCCAATACCTCTTTAACCATGGCGGCAATCGCTTTGCCATCTGCCTTTCCTGCCAATTTAGCAGAAAGAATACCCATTAGTTTACCCATATCTTGAGGGCCTTGGGCACCAGTACTTGCTTTAGCCGCTAATACTTCAGTGCGCAATTCTTCTTCAGAGAGCATCTGAGGTAAATATTGTTCTATAACTTGCGCTTGAAAAAGCTCTTCTGAAGCGAGGTCTTCGCGGTTCTGAGCTTGGTACAAGGCATAAGTTTCCATTCTTTGCTTGTGTAATTTTACACAAATTTTAATGGCAGTTTCTTCAGAAACCTCACCGGAAGCACCAGAAGTTGCTTCAAGCAGCAGTTTAGATTTGATATCTCTGAGAGCTGCTAATTTTTCTTTTTCTCTGGCGAGCATGGCGCTCTTGATATCCGCATTAATGCGTTCAGTGAAACTCATGATCAGTCTACGTTATCGTGAAGAAAGCTATTGTTACGAAGGCTCGAATTACCGTTGGCATCTGCAGCAATTCCAAAACGAGAAACTTGCTCTGTATTGCTTGGTTGTGTTTGCTGAAGTGCAATATTGCGACGCACAAAAGCAGGTTCGTTCTCAAATTCGATAATACCTTCTGGTCTTTTAAGTTTAGAAGTAAATTCTTGAATTCGGGCCACACGCTCTTGAACTTTGCGCATTTGCTCTTCAGGGCTGAGCATTCTTTTTGGTTCCTCGAGGTTTACCTTCTGAATGGCTTCATCTTCTAAGATATGCTTCACAACAGGAGCTGCTTCAATTGGGTTGACTGCTTCAATAAAAGGATTTTGAATTGGTGCAGTAACCTCAGTTTGCACATCAAAGACATCCCAGGTCATGGCTGCTTCTGCCTGAGCTGGCTCCACCTCTGATACTGGCTCAATTGCCGGTTCATCATAAAGATTAAATGTCGTTTTCTCTGGGGCTGCAACCTGGGTTGGCGTAAATAAAGGGGAAGTGGCAACAGGAGCTTCTTCAACTTCTTTCATGAAAGGCTCATCCTGAAGCGTAGAATCTTGAATGGGTGTTTGCACCACGGCTTGCGCTACACTTTGAAATGGTGAATTGAGCGGAGCTACAATTTCTTGTTTGTTGTCTTCTTCTAGTACAACAACTGTTCTTTCTTGACTTGGCGCGAAACCAGACATTGGTGAAGAGGAGAAACCTGTAGCAATAATGGTAATGCTGAGTTGATCACCTAAAGAGGCATCTTTAGCATGGCCCCAAATGACGTCTGCTGTAGAACCCGCTGCTTCTTGAATGTAGTCTGTGATTTCAGTGATTTCATCCATCATGACTTCTTGATCGCCGTAGCTGATGTTTAGAAGTACGTAGCGTGCACCGCTGATGTTGTCGTCATCGAGTAATGGTGAGCTAAGCGCGGCTTGAACAGCTTGAAGTGCGCGGTCTTGACCAGAAGCGATAGCGCTTCCCATAATGGCATGGCCAGAGTTGCGCATCACGGTATTGACATCATTGAAGTCAACGTTGATAGAACCGGTAACTGAAATTACTTCAGCAATGCCTTTTGCTGCAACTGTGAGTACGTCATCAGCATGTGAGAAAGCCTCTGACAATGACATATTGCGACCGAACTCACGCAATTTTTCATTGTTAATGATGAGCAATGTGTCAACATTCTGACGCATGCGCTCTAGTCCTTCTTCAGCTTGTTGACGTCTTTTACGTCCTTCAAAATTAAATGGCACAGTAACAATACCTACCGTAAGAATACCGAGGTCGCGGGCAACCTGAGCAATCACTGGTGCTGCACCGGTACCGGTACCACCACCCATTCCGGCAGTTACAAAAACCATTTTGGTGTCTTTTGACAACAATTCGCGGATTTCTTGGATATTTTCCATCGCTGCATTCATCCCTACATCAGGAATCATACCTGCGCCACGACCTTCAGTAAGGTTAGGGCCAAGTTGTATTTTGAAAGGTACAGGTGAAATATCGAGCGCTTGACAATCTGTGTTACAAACGATAAAATCAACACCCGCAATTCCTTGCAGGTACATGTGATTTACAGCGTTTGAGCCACCGCCACCTACACCAATAACTTTGATGATGGATTGTGCTTGTGGTTTGTCGTGCTTAGGGAGGTCAAATTCCATTTCCATTTGTTCGGTTCTTTTCTAGTTGCTGCTAAATATCTTGATCGTCTTCGTCGTTGAAAAATGTTTTCAAAGGATCTAGGATTCTGTTGAAAAATTTGCCACGACGCTCTATGTTCGAGTGTCCTTTTGTTTTTTCTTGCTGTTTTTCTGTTGTTTGGTCCTGAGCTTGGGTAGTAGCTTCAGCTGGTTGATCCCAAGGAAGTGCTGATTCTATTGTTTCAAAACCTTTCAATACCAAACCAATACCTGTAGCAAACATTGGGCTCGCCAATTTGTCGAGGTCGTTGGTATTTGCGAGGTGTTCTGTTGGGTATCCAATGCGGGCATCCATACCTGTGAGGTATTCGATCAATTGCGTGAGGTGCTTTAATTGAGAACCACCACCCGTAACAACGATACCGCCAATCAGTTTTTTCTCGTAGCCTGAATTTCTGATTTCTAAGTTGACGAGTTCTATGATTTCTTCCATTCTGGCCTGAATGATGCTGGCCAAATTGCGCAAAGTAATCTCTTTAGGCTCACGACCTTTGAGTCCTGGTATACAAACTACTTCGTTTTCTTTGCTTTCTGATGCCAAGGCACTACCAAACTTCACTTTGAGCATTTCGGCTTGGCGTTGCATAATACGGCAACCTTCTTTGATGTCTTGGGTAATGACATTTCCTCCGAATGGAATCACGGCCGTGTGGCGAATAAGGCCATCGTGGAAAATAGCTACGTCAGTAGTTCCACCGCCGATATCAACGAGCACTACACCCGCTTCTTTTTCTTCTTCAGAAAGTACAGATTCTGCTGAAGCGATTGGCTCCAGGATGATGTCTTTGACGCTAAGGCCAGAGCGCTCGATGCAACGCGTGATATTGGTGACGTTGGTGACTTGACCACTGATGATGTGGAAATTTGCCTCGAGGCGAACACCACCCATCCCGATAGGATCTTTGATTTCAGGCTCGCCATCAACGATGTATTCTTGCGGAATAACTGTAATGATTTCTTCCCCTGGATTCATGACCAATTGGTACATGTCATCGACAAAAGAGTCGATATCAGCCTGTGAGATTTCACCATTTACGGTGCGGCGTGTGTAAATACCACGGTGCTGCTTACTTTTAATGTGCTGCCCGGCTATGCCAACATGTACATTTTTTATTTTGAGATTGCCTTCAACCGCATTCTGAGTTGCCTCTACTGCTGCGTTGATAGACTGTACAGTTCGTTCGATATTGGATACCACACCGCGCATCACGCCAAGAGATTCACTTTTTCCCATGGCAATGATTTCAATTTTGTTGTGCTCATTCTTGCGGCCAACAAAACAAGCAATTTTTGTTGTTCCGATGTCAAGACCTACAACAACGCGTGTACGCTTCACTTCTGGCGCCTTATCTTTTTCTGCAAACGATCTGTCCTTCATATTTGACACTTATTTCTTTGTATTTATTCCAACCTTCATGCGGTAGCGCCTCTTTGTAGAAGTGCTCCAGTCTTTCGAATTTGTCTTGGACAAGTTCTGGGGTGGGCGCTGCTCCAAAGATGATTTTTTGATCACCAACTAAAGGAATTAAGACAAAATCACCATTCTTTTGGAGATGAATTTGCCCAATTAATTTGTGCATTAGTGGATCATTACAAACATAATTTGAAATACGGTAGATTTGATCGATTTTTTGAGAACTTTTCAAAGTACCATTGTTAATAAAATCACAGTTTAGACGAGGGTTATAGACATCGTGAATTGCGCCAGAAAAAACCAAGACACGGGCCGTATGAAGTGCTGATCGATACATCATAAAACCGTCTTGATCAAGGTAATAGCTTTGGCCAATTGAATTGAAGATTCGGGCAATTGGTTTGCGCAATTCTAGTTGGATTTCCCATTTGTTGCCGATATGCTTATAAACTTCCGCTTTCTTTACCTCCGGCATGGCTTTAATGTGTCGCTCAATGGTGTGTATTTTGAGGGCGCCAACAGCCATTTCTTTGCGAAATAAATTGCGAATTTTTAGACGATCAATCAGTTCCTTTTCTGTCAAAAAAGCACTCTCTCCTTCCACATGTATGGCAATCTCGGGTGTCCGCAAAACTTTGCTTTTTTCTGCTTTAAATGCAAAGAAAAAAACCGTACTAACCAACAGCAGCACCAAGACCCACAGCGTTATTTTCAACCATTTTTTCATTGGACTAGCTTTTGTCGTTTAAATATTGAGAAATAGGCGCTACTAAGCGATCGATATCACCGGCTCCGATAGTCAGTAATACACCATGATTGAAGTGCTTTGCGAAAGCCAAAACTTCGCTTACGTCGAGCACCTCTTTTTGCCTGGCTGTACTCATTTCACAGAGCCAATCGCTGGTAATTCCAGGTATTGGCAGTTCCCGTGCTGGATAAATCGGCAATAAAATCAAATGATCAAGGGCGCTTAATTCTGCAGCAAATCGCACTGCGAAATCTTTGGTTCTGGAAAATAAATGGGGTTGAAAAATACCCGTAATAGGTAAGCCCGGATACATCGCTTTTATGGAACTCAAAAGCACATTAATTTCTTGCGGGTGATGCGCGTAGTCGTCTATGTAAATCAGGTTGGGTTTACGCACTTGGTATTCAAAGCGTCTTTTGACACCTTTGAAATACTTCAAAGCATTGCGAATAGCCGTCTGTTCGAAGCCAAGTTCAAGCAACAATGCTACACAGCCCAATGCGTTTTCTACATTATGACTTCCTGGCAAACCGAGTTCCACCGCGGTCCAGGTTTGTTTTTCTATCCTGAAATCAGCTACCTGAAAACCATTTTCAAAACGAAGGTTGTAGGCACTGAAATCTGCTGTAGCAGAATCAAGCGCATAGGTCTTTGATTGACAAAGTGTAGAGAGATTCAAACCCTCCTTTTGTAAACAATATCCGTTTGGATCAATTCTCAATGCAAATTGACGAAACCCTTCCTTGAATGCTTCAGGGGTGCCGTATATATCGAGGTGATCTGGGTCTGCGGCTGTAATGATGGCTGCAAACGGTGAAAGCTGCAAAAAACTGCGGTCAAACTCATCGGCTTCAACAACTGCATATGGGCTTTGGGCATTTAACACCAAATTCGAATTGAAATTACTGGCAATTCCGCCCAAAAATGCCGTACATCCAGCGCCAATGTCTGTTAGTAAATGAGCCAGCATGGAACTGGTGGTCGTTTTGCCATGTGTGCCCGCCACACAAAGCGCTTGAAAAGATCGTGTGATGGCACCCAGTACTTCAGCTCTTTTTAATATGTCAAATTGATGAGTCTGAAAAAAATCGAGTTCACCAAGTTCTTTAATGGCTGGTGTATAAACCACCAAAGTAGTGGCGCAATCTTTAAATGCAGTCGGGATTTGGTCGTGTAAATCGTTGTAATGCACCGCGATTCCTTCTGTGCTCAGCTGTTGTGTCAAAGTGGTCTCCACTTTATCATAACCCGCAACCTGAAAACCTGCAAAATGAAAGTAGCGCGCGAGTGCACTCATCCCTATTCCACCAATACCGATGAAATAAATTTGCTGATATGTAGAAAGCGGCTTCATTGTCCAATTACTTTTTCACAAATATCTACGATGGTTTGAGTGGCATGCGGCAAGGCAAGTTGTTGGAGATTTTGAGACAACTCAAGCTGTTTGCTTTCACTGGCGAGTAGGTCAAAACAGGTATCAAGTAAAACTTCTCTTGCCGCAATATCCTTCACAAGCATTGCTGCATTTTGATCAACCAAAGAAAGTGCATTTTTGGTTTGATGATCCTCTGCTACATTAGGCGACGGAACAAGAATACAAGGTTTACCTACCAAGGACAACTCACTCACCGATAAAGCACCTGCCCTAGAAATAATGACATCAGCAAGGGCATAAGCTAAATCCATGCGCTGAATAAAAGCCAATAGTTTTACTTGTGGAGGAAGTTGAGCTAGGCCTTGGCCGAATTTGGTTTCAAAAGATTTTCCACATTGCCATAGTACCTGTACATTTTTGTCTTGGATTTGCGTCAATCCAGAAAATATACTTTCATTGAGCGTGAGCGCACCTAAACTACCGCCGATGACTAAAATGGTGGGTTTTGTTGCATCTAAACCAAAAAAAGCTGCGGCTTCAGTTTTCAAAGGAGCGAGGTCGGTGGCCAAATTGGCCCTAACCGGATTGCCCGTAAGTTGTACTTTCTCCTTTGGAAAAAATCGATCCATTCCGGAATACGCCACACAAATTGCTTTTGCTTTTTTTGCCAAAATCTTATTTGTCTTTCCTGGAAAAGAGTTTTGCTCTTGCAGAAGCGTGGGGATGTTTAAAAGTTGTGCCATTTGCAAAGTGGGGCCACTTGCATAACCACCCACTCCGATAACCAACTCTGGTTTAAATTTTTTAATGACACTAAAAACCAAGTAAAAGCTCCTTACTAATTTGAAAGGCAAAAGCAAATTCTTCCATGTCAATTTGCGCTGCAAACCAGCAATTGGAAGCCCAATGATTTCATACCCTGCCTGCGGAATTTTTTCCATTTCCATGCGCCCGCGAGCACCAATAAATAGGATTTCAGCATTTGGATTTCTTTTCTTTATTTCATCAGCAATAGCTAATGCAGGGAAAATATGTCCACCCGTTCCACCACCTGAAATGATTACCCGATTTATCATCATTTATGCTAATTCTTCAAATTTTTCTTCTTTACCCGTAGGCTTCAATTCTTTGGCAAAAGATTGCACCACTCCAATCGAGATACACGCCATGACCAAAGCAGAACCACCCATTGCCAAGAACGGCATGTTTTGTCCGGTAACTGGAAAGACGCCCGTACAGACCAACATATTGATACTGGCTTGTGTCAGTAAATGAATACCAATACCCATACATACATAACTCTGAAAAAGGTCGCTCGTTTTGAGTGAAATCCGGATCATTCGGTAAAGTAGAATGAGGTATAAAAAGACCAAAACCAAGGCCGCACCCGAACCAAATTCTTCCACAAATGTGGCGTAATAGAAATCGGCGTAGGCTTCAGGTAAAAACTCCTTGAGCTTACCGTCTCCAACACCCTGTCCAAAAACAGAGCCGACAGAGATGGCTAATTTGGCGTTATTGGCCTGTTGATTGGCCTGCAAACTTTCAACACTTTGATTGGTGGCATCTACCCTATTGTTGATGCGGTTCATCCAGGTATCATAACGCGGTAAAATATCGGCGTCTGGAAAGGTCAAGTGTGCACCAACCACCATGAGTGCCAGACCCAATCCTATTGCACCAAGGGTAAGTAATTTTAAAATGGGCACCCGACCGATAAACAACATGATCATACTCAACATAAAGAGCATGGCCGCCGTGGAGAAATTATCTTTAAGGATTAAAAAACAAGTGAGCCCGATAGGAAGCAAGAGTGGAAAAATTCCTTCTTTCCAATTGTCAAATTTTTGCTGCTTGCGCACCAACAACTTACTCAAATAGATGATCAAAGCCAGCTTGGCAAAATCTGAAGATTGAAAAGTGAGATTTACGAATGGAATGCGGATCCAACGTCCTGCACCATTGACCTCTGCTCCAAAAAACCAAGTAAACAAAAGTAAAGCCAAGCCCAAGTAATAGGCAAACTTGGCCAACTGACTGATGTACTTAGCCGGAACACGGTGAATGGTATACATGGCGCCAAAGCCAAGTACCACATACACCAGGTGTTTAAACAAATAAATGAAAGGAGACCCACCTTCGATTTTGATCAAAATAGGCACAAAGCTGTATACCGTTACCAATGAAAAAGCCATCATTAGTAAGGTGATGATCCAAATTACGGGATCGCCCTTGAGGTATTTCAGATAAGATCTCATGAAGTCAATTTAGAGCATGCGCACCGCTTGTTTGAATTGCTGACCGCGATCTTCGTAGCTTTCAAATAAATCAAAGCTGGCACAAGCCGGAGAAAGCAATACGGTTTCATCCTTTTGAGCCAAGCGATAGCCATATGCAACTGCTTCGTTCGCTGACTTCGCTTCAACAATGATTTCTACTTTATCTTGAAAAGCATCTAGGATCTTTTGATTATCGACACCTAAACAAATAATGGCCTTCACCTTTTGAGCAACTAATTCATACAATTCTGAATAATCGTTGCCTTTGTCGACGCCACCGACAATCCAAACAGTTGGCTTGTCCATGGACTCAAGGGCAAACCATGCTGCATTGATGTTTGTGGCTTTGGAGTCATTGACAAATTCGATGCCATTGACCTTGGCAACAAACTCCATACGGTGTTCGACGTTGACAAAATCTTCAAGACTTTCGCGCACAAGATCTGTGCGGATTTCTACTAATCTAGCGGCAATTCCTGCTGCTAGTGCATTTTGGGTATTGTGTTTACCCTTAAGCGCTAATTCGTGAATAGACATGGTAAGTTGTTGTTTGTTTATGTTGATGTTGAGTTGTTCTGAGGTGGCATAAGCTCCTTCTTCAATGGTTTGTTTCATCGAAAATGGCCTTAGTTGAGCTTGCGTATTGCTCTTTTGAAGTTGAGCTGCGATGATTGGATCATCGGCATTGTAAATGAAATAATCTGCTGCAGTTTGGTTTTGTAGTATGCGGAATTTGGCAGCTACGTAGTTTTGCAATTCGTAGTGATACCTATCGAGGTGATCAGGTGTGATATTTGTTAAAATGGCGATATCTGCCTTGAAGTCGAACATGTCATCGAGTTGAAAAGAACTCAACTCCAATACATAAAAATCAAAGTTTTCGGTGGCAACTTGCTTGGCAAAACTTTGACCAACATTTCCTGCCAAACCAACATTGAGGCCCGCTTTTTTCAAAATGTGATAACAGAGCATCGTTGTGGTGGTCTTGCCATTGCTACCTGTGATGCAAATGTGCTTGGCCTTGGAAAAGTAACCCCCAAATTCTATTTCGGAAATCACTTTAATGCCTTGCTCACGGATGGCCTGCATGAGTGCTGTTTTTTCTGGTATACCGGGTGATTTGATAATGAGATCTGCAGCCAAAATGCGTGGCATACTGTGTTGGCCAGATTCAAAGTCAATTTGAGCCGCTTGTAATTCCTCTTGAAAAGATGGCTTGATTACTGCTGCGTCAGATACAAAAACGTCATACCCTTTCGCTTTGCCAAGAATGGCCGCGCCAACGCCAGATTCACCGGCGCCAAGAATGATGAGTTTTTGTAATTTTTCAGACATCTTATCTCAATTTGAGGGTGACGATAGTGACTACAGCAAGCAAGACAGCCACGATCCAGAAGCGCGCTACAATTTTTGCTTCATGAATGCCCTTTTTCTGATAATGATGATGTAGCGGAGCCATCAGAAAGATGCGCCTGCCTTCACCAAAGCGCTGTTTGGTATATTTGAACCAGCCCACCTGCAACATCACCGAAACATTTTCAATGAGGAAAATGCCGCAAAGCACCGGAATAAGTAATTCCTTTCTGATAGCGATGGCAAAAACTGCAATGATGCCACCAAGTGCCAAACTACCGGTGTCTCCCATGAAAACTTGAGCCGGAAAAGCATTGTACCATAAAAAACCGATACAAGCCCCTACAAAAGCAGCAATGAAAATGACGAGTTCTTCTGCCTCGGGGATATACATCACATTGAGGTAATCGGCGAATTTAGCGTGGGAACTTACGTAGGCTAAAACTGCCAATGCAATACCGATAATTGCCGAAGTTCCGGTAGCCAATCCATCGAGGCCGTCGGTCATGTTGGCGCCATTCGAAACCGCGATCACGATGAATATGACAATCGGGATAAAGAGCAACCATCCATAAGATTTATTGACATCTCCTATCAACCAGTTGTAGTTGAACTCATTTCCCTTGAAAAAAGGGATGGTGGTGGTCATGTCGTCTGTTTTAATCCACTTGTAGTTTTCGCCTTCAGACTGAAAATGCTCATGTGTCACATATTGCTCATCTGCTTGCAGTTTGTAGTCAGCATCTACGCGTTTATGAACCACGACATCATCAGAAAAATAGAGGATAGACCCAACGATCAGTCCTACTCCGATTTGACCTATTACCTTAAAAGTACCTTTTAACCCTTCTTTATTCTTTTTGAAAACTTTGATGTAATCATCGACAAAACCAATAACGCCCAACCAGATGGTGGCAACGAGCATCGTGATGACATAAATATTGTGCAACTTGGCAAACAAGAGTGTTGGTACCAAGATAGCAGCCAAAATGATGAGCCCTCCCATTGTTGGTGTGCCTGATTTTTCAATCTGTCCTGCCAAACCTAGGTCTCTGACGGTTTCACCAATTTGTTGAGCACGCAATTTATTGATGATGCGTTTGCCGATAATGACCGACACAATCAATGAAAAAATGAGTGCTAAGGCCGCTCTGAAAGAAATGTAATGAAACAAGCCTGCACCTGGTACATTGAGTTGATCTAGCCAAGAAAATAAGTAATAAAGCATGTTATTTATCGAGTTGGTTAAACAAGTTTTGTGTAATTGCTACATCATCGAAATCGGTTTTGACACCCTTGATTTCTTGATAAGTTTCGTGTCCTTTGCCCGCTACCAAAATGATGTCACCAGGTTGGGCAAGCATGATGGCCATTTTAATGGCTTGTTGACGGTCAACGATGGAAAGCGCCGTTAATGCAGCGTCAGCATCTAGACCAGCTTCCATATCGCGCAAGATTTGCTGCGGATCTTCTGAACGCGGATTATCTGAAGTTAGGATCAGTTGATTGCTTTTTGAAGCCGCAATTGCAGCCATTTTTGGTCTTTTTTCTTTGTCGCGATCACCACCACAACCTACCACTGTCAATACTTTTGTGTTTCCTTTTCTAAAAGCGCCAATGGTAGCGAGCACATTTTCAAGCGCATCTGGTGTGTGCGCATAATCAATGATGGCTGTAATTCCTTTTGAGCTCTTGACGTACTCAAAACGTCCGGCAACATGACTCAATTGGCTGATGACGCGCAACACCTCCATTGGTGCCTGACCAAGCCCGACGGCTATTCCATAGACGAGTAATAGATTTGCTGCATTAAAAGCACCTACTAAACGAGTGTGAACCTCTTGACCGTTGATTTGCAGAACGAGCCCGCTTAAACTATTTTCTACGATTTTACCTTTGAAATCAGCCGGCGTACGCAAAGCGTAAGTAAGTTTTTGAGCTTTGGTATTTTGCAACATGACCGAGCCATTTCTATCATCGGCGTTTACCAAAGCAAAGGCAGTTTGATCTAGACCATCAAAGAATGCTTTTTTGACTTTTAGATATTCGGCGAAAGTATGGTGATAATCCAGGTGATCATGTGTAATATTGGTAAAGCCAGCTGCGACGAAATGAAGGCCGCCAATACGTTGTTGGTCAATGGCATGCGAACTCACCTCCATAAAGCAATGCGTGCAACCCGCATTCACCATTTGTCTGAGTAAGGCGTTCAGACTAACCGGGTCTGGGGTTGTATGGGTTGAAACAATAGGGTCTTGTTCAATTTTATTCACGACCGTGGACAACAAACCAGCTTTATAGCCCAACGCAGTAAAGAGGTCGTGCAATAAAGTAGCTGTTGTTGTTTTGCCGTTGGTACCGGTAACTCCAACCAACTTTAGCTCTTTTGAAGGATTACCATAAAATGCACAAGCCAACTGAGCTAGCGCCAAACTAGTGTTCTTCACTTCAAAAACACAAGCATCTGCCGCTAATTGGACCTTTTCTTGGGTAATAAAGACCCTGCAACCTTGCTCATAGGCTTGTTCGACATACAAATGGCCATTGGCTTGTGAGCCTACAATGCAAACAAAGATGTTATCGGCCTTGGCTTTTCTAGAATCAAATTCAATGGCAGCGATAGACTGATCGCGCTCACCTTGGATGTGCTGACCGTTAATTGCTGACAAAAGTTGATTCAAAGACTGCATTTTAATTCAATTTAAGTTGGACAACTTGCCCTTTGACAATTTGGTTTCCGGGTTGTATGGACTGGCTTGTGACGCGACCCATGCCGGTCATGCGCACAACCAAACCTTTGCTCTCCAAAATGTAGACAGCATCTTTTGCAGTCATACCAAGTACATTGGGCACCTTTTTCTGACTGATTACTTTTCTTGACACTTGCAATCTTTGGGCGGCTGTATCTGCCTTCAACCACTCTGCCTCGTTGTTTTGTTGGTAGCGCACATTGAGTTCTTTCATGACGAATTTCAAGTCGCGGGCTGCGCCACTTTTTACGGCAGGGATTTCTTGGGATAACGGCGCTCGTGGATCATTGACGGCGCGGTGATATTGCAAAGCTGAAGCGTAAACTTTATTGGCAATCTCGGCAAAAACGGTCCCGGAAACAGCTGCGCCGTAATATGCTTTTTTCGGCTTTGAGATCACTACAATACAAGAATAGAGTGGTTTTTTTGCAGGGAAGTACCCTACAAATGAAGCCTGATAACTCTTGCCATTTTCAGATCCGTAGCCACCACCCGCAGCAGTGAGAACCGCTGTACCAGTTTTCCCGGCGATCGTAAATAACGAGCTCTTGAGTGACCTACCCGTACCACGAATCATGACACCCTCCAAGCAACCTTGCATAATTTTCAGGGTATGCGTAGAACAAATTTGCGGATTGAGCACGACCGGCTTGAAGCTTTTAATGACTTGGCCATTGCGTTTGATTTTCTCCACAAAAAGAGGTCTGACCAATTTTCCATTGTTGGCAACGGCATTATAGAAAGCTAGTGTTTGTAAAGGCGTTTGTCTGACCTCGTAACCAACAGAAGTCCATGGCAAAGACAACACCGACCATGTTTTTGAGCCAGGAGTAGCCACATCAGGTCGCGGCTCGCCCTCGAGGTCTATGCCGAGTTTTTCTGTCAGGCCAAAACGCTTAAGTTGCGCTATAAATTCTTCAGGTTGATTGCGGTAAACACGGTGCATTAATTGCAAAATGACATTTGAAGACTTTTCAAAGGCTTGCTGAATGGTGATGGTGCCATAACCCATACCATGATTGGAGTCAGACATACTTGATCCGCCTACGGTATAACGCCCTCCAGCATTGACTTTATCGGTAATTTTAAATTTACCATCCTCGAGACCAGCCATCAAAGATGCCAGCTTCATGGTAGAACCAGGTACTTCAAGGTAGCCAATGGCATAGTTGTAATTTTCTGTGTATTTCCCCTCTCCGACTTTAGTGAGATTGGCTACTGCTCGTACATATCCGGTTTTTACATCCATCAGGATGACACAGCCATGCTCGGCATTCATGAAGATCATTTGTTTTTCAAGCTCAGAATGCGCCACTTCTTGAATTTCTTTGTCAATGGTAGAAATGACATCGGCACCCTCGATTGCTTCCTTGATGACTTTACCGGTTTTTTTCCAACCCGAAGAAATACGCTGCTCTACTTCTTTGCCGTCTTCACCTTTCAAATACTCATAATATGCACCTTCAATACCGACTCTGAATGGTTCGTTATCGAGCATTTTATAATAACCAAGAGTTCTGTTGAGTAGATTTCCATTTGGTTTCTTGCGTAGAATGGTTTCTACATTATCTATGATGCCACCTTTCATCTGACCCAATTCAAAAATGGGGAGTTTGCGCAGGCGTTTGCGCTCATAGTTTGTGACTTTTCTACGGATCATTAAGTAGCGTACCCCATTCGCACGTGCTCTTCGGATCCTTTCTTCGTAATATCTGGCAGAATTTTCAGGGTAAAGCCCGTGCAAACCTTGCGATAGCTCACTAACTTGTGCATCGAAAATCTTGTCATCGACAACCGTCGGGTCCATGTAGATGTCGTAAAAAGTCACACTTGTAATGAGCGGAACTTCATTTCGATCTAAAATTTGCCCCATTCGAGGCACCCTATTGACAACTCTGGTTGGCAGTTGCCCTTCTTTGGTTTCAAAAGCAACACCGGGCCCATTGATTTGAAGATTGAGCGTAGAATAAAGCACCGCACCCATCACAAACACAAACCCAAAATAAATCAGGTAGGCACGACGGTAAAGATGGTTTTTACTTTTGCTCATTTTTCAGCTTTTTAATGCGAATCACCTTTGTGGCATTTTTTGTTTCCTTCAGTTCTCTTGACTCAAGTCTTTTTGCCATTCTGTATCTGCGTGTAACCAATTCTAAGCGTGCCTTCGCTTCTATATACTCCGCTGCGTGTTGATCTAAGTTGCGCTGTGCATTGTCGATGTCTTTGTTGATTTGCTTTCCGTAGTATCCTTTCGAAATCAGGACAAGCAACAACAGCATGATAAAAAAGATGTAATTGAGGTTATTAAGGACAAATTCACGGGTCAAGAAATCACCGTTCAAAATCTGCGCAAAAGCGCTTGATTTATTCGACTTTGTCGACTTTGCTTGTTGTCCGTCTTGCTTAGCCATTGCGTCTTGCGATTCTGAGTTTGGCACTACGCGCCCTTGAATTGATGGCGCATTCTTGTTCATCAGCAACAATAGGATGCCTGTTTACTTCGGTAAAAGGCTTGTTGACATTTCCAAAGAAATCTTTGTCAATTTCTCCTGAAAAACTTCCGCGTTTCATGAAATTCTTCACCAATCGATCTTCCAAGGAATGATAAGACATCACAACTAGATGTCCACCTGGTTTCAAGACATTTGCCGACTGCTCTAAGAAATCTTTAAGGACTTGTAATTCTTGATTGACCTCAATTCTGAAGGCTTGAAATACTTGCGCATAAAATTTATGATCTTTAAATTTCGGCGCAAAGCGCTCGAGTGCCTTGATCAGCGCAAAAGTGGTATCTATTGGGGCGTGCTCACGCTGACGAACCAATTGAGCGGCAAGCGCTCGAGAATTGCGAAGTTCGCCATATTCATAAAGTATAGAAGCTAGTTTTGCTTCATCGGCTGTAGCAATAAGTGTGGCCGCAGACTGCCCGCCGTTGCGATTCATGCGCATGTCAAGCGGAGCATCTTCTCGGATGCTAAAGCCGCGCTGAGCGGTGTCAAACTGATGAGACGAAACGCCGAGATCAGCCAAGATGCCATCGACCTGCTTGATCCCAAGCATGCGCAAATGGTTCTGTAAAAATGCAAAGTTGGCGGCAACAAAATTAAAATTGGGTGCTTCCCACAAATTTGCCAACGCATCTGGATCTTGATCAAATGCAATGAGCAGACCTGCCGCATCTAGGTGTTTAAAAATAACACGAGAATGCCCCCCGCCACCAAAAGTGACATCCACATAAATGCCATTGGGTTGGATTTGTAATCCTTCCAAGCAAGCATTCAATAGTACTGGTACGTGATACGATTCGTTAATTGTCATTGTCTAAGTCACCCATTACTTCATCCGCTAAATCAGCGAAATCTGCCATGTTTCCTTCGATCACCTCGAAGTATTTAGACTTATCCCAAATTTCAATGCGGTCGTTGTAAGCAATTAACATCACTTCAGCAACCAAGCCAACGCGTTCCATTAAAGCAGTAGGCACCAAGATTCTGCCAGCATTGTCTAAAGAGACTTGCTTAGCACCTTGATGAAACAACCTGTAAAACATGCGGTTTTTTGGCTTAAATAAATTCATCTTGGAGAGCTTCTCACTGATACGTTCCCAATCCGGTAACGGAAAAAGCGTGAGGCAATCTTCAAATCCTTTATTTAACATGAAATCTCGCTGGGATACCGCAGGTAATTGTTTGCGCAAGCCAGACGGGAAGAGGAAGCGCCCCTTCTCATCTAATTTCACTTCAAATTCACCTACTAGTCCTGCCATAGCGTTATAATGGGTAAAATTAGTGGATTCTTACCACTTTTTACCACAGACAATTTCATTTGTTGATAACTTCTAACGTACAGAAGTAATAAAGGTTACATATTAACAATTATTAACATACTACTTTCTTTATTTTACAAAGGATTGAAGCTTATAAGTGGGAGTTTGTGGGAGTTTTTTCAACATTTTGTTAATATCCGATTTTTTGAAAGCATTTTTCGTCTATCCATTCAAGCCATCAATCCTTTGATTTGATTACCTTTACCGGATGTCAAAAAGTCGCATGAGCTATCTTTTTATTCCGCTTCTCGCCCTGATCTGGGGAAGCTCGTTCATCTTAATGAAATTTGGCATGTTCGATGCAAGTGGGAATGCCATTTTTAGCTCAGCTCAGGTAGCCAGTATCCGAATCGTTTTAGCGGGCTTGGTATTTCTTCCTTTATTTCCTGCGCTGCTCAAAAAAATCCATCAAAAAAGAGACCTGCTTTACTTTTGTATTGTAGGCTTGGGCGGCAATCTGATTCCAGCGTTTCTTTTCACCTATGCTGAAAAAAGCCTTGACTCCGGCATTGCTGGTATCATGAATAGCTTTACACCCGTGTTCACCTTAATTATAGGCTTCTTCATCTTCAAGTCTAAAATAGTATTGCAGCAAGTTATCGGTACCATCCTCGGTTTTTGCGGCATCAGCTGGCTATTACTTGCCGGGCAACAAACCAAAACCGATGCGCAACTTTGGCCGGCACTCGCTATAGTCGTTGCCACTGTCTTGTATGGACTCAGCTTAAACACAATCAAGCATAAATTACAGCACTACAAACCACTCGATGTTGCCACAGGTGGTTTTACAATGGCCTTTGTGCCAGCACTAGTTTGCTTCTTTCTTTTTGATGCTACCGAAGTAATTTATCAGCATCCGAAAGCCATGCAAGGCCTTTTAGCGATTGGCACCTTAGGGATTGTCGGCACCGCATTTGCTGTGGTGCTTTTCAATAAAATTATTGCGCAAACGAGTGCGCTTGCCGCTAGCGCTGTTACTTATTTCATTCCGATTGTTGCTGTATTTATCGGGCTTGCCTTTGGTGAAACATTAGTTTGGCAGCAGTTTGTGGCCATGTTTGTCATTATATCGGGCGTACTGCTGATCAATTTTGCCAAGTCTAAAGCAACAAATTGAAGCAAACTCCGTAAGAAAGTTTGTTATTTTTTTTGGCAGTCGCACTGAAAACACTATCTTTGCAAACCAATTTTGGAATATTAAACATTAATTTAAGCTATATGTACGCAATTGTAGAGATAGCAGGGCAGCAATTTAAAGTGCAAAAAGACCAAAAGGTTTTTGTACACCGTCTTGACGCTGAAGCAGGGAAAAAACTAGAGTTTGACCGTGTTTTATTGATCGAAGACGCTGGCAAAGTAACCCTTGGCGCCCCAGCTATAGAAGGTGCTAAAGTCACCGCTGAAGTTCTTGATCACGTTAAAGGTGACAAAGTCATCGTTTTCAAGAAAAAACGTCGCAAAGGTTACCGTGTGAAAAATGGTCACCGTCAGCAATTTACTGCGATCACAATTAAAAGTATTAAAGCATAATTTTCCTTCGGGAACTAAATATTAGAAACCATGGCACACAAAAAAGGAGTCGGTAGTTCGAAAAACGGTCGTGAATCACATAGCAAACGTCTAGGTGTTAAAATCTTTGGTGGTCAAGCTGCTATTTCTGGTAACATCATCGT
>JBEDCS010000138.1:0-32059 GCA_041176605.1 Bacteroidota bacterium | reverse complement strand
GCTCATATTTATCAATTAAGTGGCCTTTATGATGTCAGCCTCACATATACTTCTAATGCTGGCTGTTCCGGTACTCAAACGCTGCAAGATTACATTGAAATTACGCCGGTAGAAGCTGGTTTTTTTGCAATTGATACGGGTGGTTGTGCACCATTTACGGTGCAATTTATCGATACTTCTTTCACCCCAAGCAATCCAATCGTTTCATGGCAATGGAATTTTGGAAACGGGCAAACCTTTAGTGGACAAGTACCTCCAGCGCAAACCTATGGAGTGGGTTTGTATAATGTTTCGTTGATTATTACCACCGCTTCGGGTTGCAAGGACACTATCATCAAAACTCCTTACGTTACCGTAGGCGACATCGACTCAGTGAGTTTTACCTATAACCCCAACATTACTTGTTCCAATGACGACGTAGAATTTACTTCAGCGTTTTATATTTCTGTACCTTATGACTCCACTGAGATTTCTTACCTCTGGGATTTCTCACAAGGCATCAGCACCCAAGACGACCCCAGTTTTCAATTTTCGCAAGATACTGGCTGGGTAGACATTACCCTTTATGTAAATTTCAGGGGCTGTATCGATTCTACTACCATTGATTCTGCGCTTTATGTTTTGGCACCTATTGCCATGTTCAATCCGAACACAAGTCTGGTGTGTAATCCGACTAGTTTTCCTGTTCAGATTCAGTTTCAAAACACTTCCCTTGACGGAGAACTCACTGACAGCGTAGCCATGCACTACGAATGGAACGACGCAAGCCCCAACACCTACTTTAATAATGCCCAACTCGATTTACCCAACGGGGGCAATACTACACATGGCTTCAACAACTACGGAACTTATCAAATAGAGCAGGTCGTGCATAACTATACCACAGGATGTTCTGATAGCATTTCCTTGGCCATCACTATCTCACAATTACAGTCTAACTTTTTACTTCCTGATGATACGATTTGTAAAGGCGATGCCATTAGTTTGACCAATCAAAGTACGACTTGGTCAGCACACCCCGTCAATGATTGGTTTTATTCTTTTGGCAATGGCCAACAAATTCATAACGGCCCTAATGTCAACTACGTTTATCCTGCCAGCGGCACTTATAACATTAATTTACTCGTTTTCAATACGGCCGGTTGCACGTCTACAAGTAGCCAAACAATTTACGTTGCCAATAAACCTGTTGCAGGCCTGCTCGCAGCAAATTACGCCGGGTGCTCACCATTCCCTGTAAGTTTTGCAAATACCAGTTTTAGCATTACCAACGGATTGCCCCTTGCCAGTTTCACCACCACTTTTTCAGATAATAACGCTAGTCTTACTACCACAAATGTCAATCAGCCTATCAATCATACTTTCGTCGGAAGTGGCGTTTACACCGCTACGCTCACTGCAACCGATATCAATGGTTGTATTTCTAACCCAGCGACTGTTCAAATTACACTCACCAAACCTACTGCCCTCATTGCCTCGGATACCATTATATGCAACCTAGATAGCAGCACCATCGCAACGCTCAGTACTGGCCAGGAACCACTCGCTTATCAATGGTACATCGGAACAACTCCAAATAGCTTTGACAGTTTACTATTATTGAATCAAGCGTCAATAAGTAATGGACTCTTCTCTACTTTCCCAATTTCTTTAGTGGTAACCGATGTAAATGGTTGCCAAGACAGTACTTCGCAAACCATATACATTTCCACACCAAATGCGAGCCCTACCTATACTTTTTCAGGAGCTGCCATTGATGCCAATGGCCAATATAGTTGCCCACCTCTTTTCTGTAGTTTTACCGATCAATCTACTAGTTTAGGTGCCCTCACCAATTGGAATTGGGCATTTGGAAATGGTAACAATTCTATTTTACAAAACCCAGCCAATACGTTAGTAACAAGCGGTTCTTTTACACTTAATTTAAGTGTCACGGATGAATATGGCTGTACCGATGACACCACAGTGGCGAATTACGTCTCTATTGGTGGCCCACTCGGCACACCTATTTGGATCCAAGACAACACCGTCTGTGCACAAGGCGCTCTATTTACCATACAAAATGCAGCCAACATTGATTCTGTAAGTTGGGACTTAGGCAATGGAGTTTGGATTTTAGACAGTCTTCAATTTTCCTATTTTTATCCAAGTACCGGGGTCTATAATCCAAGTGTAACTGTTTATGACACTGCTGGTTGTCAGATTCTATACTTACTGGACCCACTCACCGCCAGTTTAAGTGGACTCGAAGCACAAATCAGTGCCAATCCGGTCTATGCCAATATCAATCAAATTATTCAATTGTCTGATGCCAGTGTGAGTTTAAATCCTGTGCAGACCTGGACCTGGATTTTTCCAGACAGCAGTTCTACCTATTTGCAGAGCACCAACCAAAGCATCGCTTTTGGTACCGGTGGCCCTCAAGAAATTGGTTTGGTCTTGGTAGACAATCTGGGTTGTATAGACACCACATTCTTGACTGTTTATGTTTCGGATCCTGATATCTGGGTGCCCAATGTCTTTACACCAAACGGCGACGGCATCAATGATATCGTAACACTTCCCTATCCTTCGTTTAAAACCTATGACATCCAAATATTAAATCGTTGGGGACAACTCCTCTTTGAACTCAAAGATCAAACAGGCATTGCAGTTTGGGATGGTTATGACTTCAACGGAAAGCTCCACACCGATGGCGTTTTCTTCTATCGTCTGAAAGGCGAAATGCTGGGCGGCACCTTCATAGACAAACATGGCTTCATTCATTTGGTGAATGGAGATTAGTCAAATGCATTGAAATATGATGATCGACTTTTGAAGCACAAAAAAACCCCGAAGTAAACTTCGGGGCTTTTTGAGTGGTACCTCCAGGAATCGAACCAGGGACACAAGGATTTTCAGTCCTTTGCTCTACCAACTGAGCTAAGGTACCAGCCGTTGGTGGATGCAAATTTAACACATTTTTGCTGTTTTACACAAGTTAAAAACCAAAAAAGTTCAAAAAAGCTAAGTATTTTTGGAGATGCCTGTTTCTCAACAAGTTTATTTACTCGATGCCGGGAATACTCAGATCAAGTTTGCTCTTGCTCAAGAAGGTCTGATTCAGTGGGTTAAGCACTATGAACAGCACCAATTTCCTTTGCAAACATTTAACAGTAACATCCCTTTAGCATTTTCGTCTGTAATACAAGACGATTTTACAACCTCACTTCGCTCTTATTTTACAACTTGTTTTGAAGTGAATCAAGCGCTAAAACTACCCTATATTATGGCTTACAAGAGTCCTGAAACGTTAGGCAAAGATCGGCTGTGTAATGCAGCAGCGCTTGCACAGTTTGGCCATGGCCAACCAAGTTTAGCTATTGACCTCGGGACCTGTATAAAGTTTGATTTTCTAACGGCCCAAAAAGAATATCTTGGCGGTTCAATTAGCCCCGGTTTAACCATGCGTGCCAAAGCATTGTCTGCTTTCACAGCAAAGCTGCCAGAATTGGCCATCAACCCGAGCTCTGCTCTCATCGGATCAGATTCGAGAAGCAGTATGGAAATTGGCACCTACATGGGCTGGCAAAAAGAAATTGAAGGACTGTTAGCTGCTTATCTAGCCACTTACCCAGATTTACAAGTATTTATAACGGGCGGCGATGCCAAACATTTTGATATAGGCCAAAAAAATGGCATCTTTGTACACGAAAACTTAACGCTTGAGGGCATATTAGCCCTTTACCTATCGCATGAATAAAAAACTCTCCTTTATATTTTGCTTTTTTTGGATTCTCAATGCTTCTGCCCAATCCATTACCGCAGAACCCGCCAGTTTTTATGGCTTAGGTGAAAAGAGTGCGAAAGGGCACGCAGTTTTTGATGCACTCGGAAAAAACGCAATCAACGTACTCGATTCAGGCATACTCAACCATAGCAATCCGGCAAGTTATAACCGCATGAGCAAAGGTTCTACCTTGTACACTTTAGGTTTACACTCCAGACAATCGTGGTACCAAAGTGGTGGTGTAAAACAGTTCAATGCCACACCCATGGTTGAAGAATTTACGCTAGGCTTTAAAATCAGAAAGCAAATGGGCCTTTCTTTTGGCCTAAGGCCTTACAGCTCTAGAGGTTATCAAATTTCAGAGACCATCTTCACAGGCCTCGATTCACTGCGTTACAACTATACCGGAACAGGTGCTATCCAAGACCTTTATCTCGGTTATTCTTTTGGAATAATCGAAAAGCCAAAGACAAAATTAGCTATTGGTGCCAATGCCTCCTATTTGTTTGGTACCTTAATCAATGAACGCAGTTCAACACTTCTTACTGGTGCCAGCACAACAGGTGGAATCGAACGAAATTCCTTAATTGTCCGTTCAAATGCCATTGATTTAGGCACCTATTTCACACAAGCTTTAGGCAAAAAACACAGCTTTACGCTTTCTGCCGTTTATCAGCCTCAAATGCTGCTAAAAGCAGATTTACTCAAAGAACTCTATAGCACTGCTACCATCAGCGTTCCCTCAAGTTATGACACGATTGCATATGTCAGCAACCAATTTGTAGCGACTTCAGCCCAAAGTTGGCAAGCTGGTTTGGCATATAGCTGGAAACTCCCGACCTACAAAAGACAAACCAGAGAACTACACCCATTATTGCAACTTTATGGCAGCTACGCAAAATATGGTTCGCTTACGCAAAATCAAAACCTCATTACTGGATTTGATCAGAGTTCCTATACCAAAATGAGCTTCGGATTTCAATTTCAGCCAGAATACAAGGTCCTAGAAAATTTAGCGACACTAAAGGCTTTTGAAAAACTCAGCTATAGAGCAGGATACTATCAACAAACTTTACCTTATCTCAGCAGCGGCATGCAATATCAAGAAAGAGGCATAACGCTAGGATTTGGCCTACCTCTATTGGCCCAAGTTTCACTTTCCTCACTCAATGTAGGATTTACCCTCGGTCAACGCAGCATTCCAAACACCGATTGGTCTGAAAATTTTATTGGTGCACGTGTGAGTTTAATCATGGCTCCTTCGAACTTTGAAAAATGGTTCCGCAAGCGTCAACTCGACTAACTTTTCGTTTTTTCAATGGCCTGTTTTTTGGCCTATTGGTTTACTTTTTGGTGGCCTGTGAAAATGACGTGGCCGTTGTTCAGCAAATTAGTTTTGATCAAGATGCACCAACTGAAACTACCAAAAACTTAGTTTTAACCTATGCCGAGGAAGGCTATGCACGTGTCGAAATACACGCTGCGCTTGCCGAAACATACAGGAGCAGCGAACAAATTACCAAAATCAAAGACAGCCTCAAAGTTTATTTTTTTAACGAAAAAGGAGACGTCGTATCGACCTTGAGTGCACTGTATGGCCAAATCAACTACAGTACTGGTGAGCTCATGGTGAAAGATTCTGTCTGTCTTTACAACCATCAAAAAAAACAAAGACTAGAAACCGAAGTACTTTACTGGAACCAAAAAGACAGCAGTATTTTTACAAACTCACCTGTCATCATTAGATCACCAAAAGGTAGACTCATCGGCAAAGGTATTCGGACCAAACAAGATTTCAGTTCCTATGTTTTACTAGAGCCCATTGGTTCATGGCAACTCGATAAAAATCAAACCATTCAATAATGTCACAACAAGATTTCATTTCTCGCTACAATATCATTTCAGGTTACTTTTGGTTGGCCGTAGCAGCACTCAGTTTTTTAACCGTTTGTTACAAAATAGTGACCGAAGGTGCACAAACTTGGGCCGCCTATTTCATTGTACCTGCGATGGCCCTCATCATGTATTTTACCAAAAAATGGATGATGAAGCGCATGAAAAAGCACTTGCAGGAAATGAAAGATTTGCAAGAAAAATAGACCGCTCAGCGTCTCAAACTGTAACCTTTTCATTACTCAGCAGTCTTAATAACATACTGTGAAAATACACATACTCCTCCTTATTTTTTATTTCGGAACCGCTTACGGGCAGCGCTTACTCAATGGTGTGGTCAGTAACGAACAAAATTTACCCTTAGCAGGAGCAGAAGTCTTTGTAAAAAATGCCTCTGATATGCGCACTGTTGCAGATGTCAATGGCTATTTTGAAATGTTGCTCAATCCTGGCGAATATTATTTGGTATTTACAGCTGAAGGCTACCAGGACCGCGAACTCTATATAGGGATGAAAGACCAAGATGCACGCCATGACATCCAGTTATATCCGATGAAATTATCTGAGGTGCAGGATATCAGAGTTACTGCCAAGAAAACAAATGTCGGCCGTGATAAAATCATGAAAGTGGTCGAGAAACGCGAGCAAATCAACCCTTGGAATTACCCTCATGAAGTAGATGTTTACATCAAAGCCACGGAACAACGTGACCAAATCGTCAAAGAAAATCCAAAGGCAAAAGAAAAGAAAGACAAACAAGAGGCGCAAGGCAATGAAGCTGACTTACTCAATGAAGCCCCTAAAGTGCCTGAGTGGCTCAACAAATTGCAGCTTGCGGAGGTACAACTGCATCGTTCATATTCCCCACCAAATCAGGTCAAAGAAATTCGAAACGCTTATAAGGCTTTCGGCGATGTTTCGCAGTTGTATTACACCACAACCGTCAAATCCAACTTTAATTTCTTCGAAAATTTATTACACCTTGATGACCTTCACCAAACACCCGTAAGCTCCCCTATTTCTGCGCCAGGAATTGTTGCCTACAAATACAAACTCGAGGAAAAATATGAAGAAAATGGGCGCATGATTTCCAAGATCAAGATCACGCCTCGTAATACAGCCACCTCCACCATGGAGGGATATATTTGGGTAGTTGATACGCTTTGGTTGATTCAGAAACTTGACCTCACGATGAATAAGGGGAATTTATTGATCTATGATCATTTTAGAATTCAGCAAGAATACACCCTACAGGGTGACTCTTTGTGTGTACTCGATAAACAAGTCCTGACTTACGGTGTAAAGTACAAAACTGAAGTAAGCCAGTGCAAAACCGAAGCACTTTATTCCAATTATAATTTCCAACCCTCTTTTGCCAAAAAATATTTCAATGCCGAGGTCGCCGTTACTGAACAAGCTGCCTATGAACGCGATAGCGCCTATTGGGAACAAAAACGCGGCATTGCTTTAACAGACGAAGAGATCCGATTTATTCGCGCCAAAGACTCTATCCGTGATTACATGAATCGCAAAGAATATCTCGATAGTGTGGATGCTGTTTTCAATAAAATTACGGTACTCAAAGTACTATGGTTTGGCGTAGACCACCGCGACCGCGACAAAAAGCAACAATGGGGCTTTGGTTCTGTTGCCTCTACCATCCAACCCATTAATATTGGAGGGCCTCGTGTTTCTCCAAGTTTTGATTACTTTAAAAAATGGAAAGACGAACGTACCCTTGATTGTTACACACGTGTTTCCTACGGTTTTTTAAATGGCGACTGGAAAGGCGACACCTGGTGGAAATACCGGTTTGATCCTTTTCATTTTGGTTTTTTCAGGGTTGCTGTCAACCATGATTTTGATGTCATACGGGGCTTTGATGCCATTACGCAAATCTATAAGCGCGATAACTTCTTTGAATCGACCAGACTCAATTTGAACCTTGAATACGAGCTGTTCAATGGCTTTTATGCCTATGCAAATACACAATACACCAAACGCCGGAGTTTAGAAGGTTATGAATTTCTTGATGGCATTGACGAGGCCTTGCCAAATAATGATCCGTTGGCTTTTGACCCCTACGATGCTTTTATCCTCAATATTGGCGCTTCATACACGCCTTCACAACGCTACATGCGAGAGCCTTATCGCAAAGTTGTTTTGGGATCGGCCTACCCTACTTTTTCTTTTCAACTTGAACGCGGATTACCCAATGTGTTCAATAGTGTAGTTGACCACGCCTATTTGCAATTTGATATCATGCAGAATTTCAAAATAGGAACCATCGGAACCTCCTCATATAGGGCTTCAGTCGGTAAATTCTTAAGTGCAAGAGCTATCTACGAACCCGACTACAAATTCCAAAGACGCAGCGACCCCATTTGGTTTTCAAATCCTTTATATTCTTTCCAAGGATTTGACACGACACTGCGCACCACAGACTACGTTTTCCAAGCGCATTACGTACATCATGATAACGGTGCTATTTTGAATAAAATCCCGTACTTCAAAAAGACGAGAGTCGGGCTTGTTGTGGGGGGTGGCGCCATGTACGTAAAAGAATACAATTGGCAACATTATGAAATTTTAGCTGGCCTTGAGCGCAATTTTAAATTGAGCAGACGAAGGTTGAGAGTTGGTATTTATGGTGTGGTTTCTGATGGCAATCAGATTGCGCCAACAACCGCATGGAAAATTTCATTTGCCATGCTCGACGACCGAAGCATGAAATGGAATTTCTAGTTCTTTATTGAACTAATGATTCGTTTCTTTTTTTGGGAAAAACCTTTTCTGACGAATAATGGCCCAGATGAGCCCAACTGAAATACAAGCGTCTGCTAAATTCCAGATAGCCGGAAAGACTTGCTGCCCGCCAAGTAGTGGCATACTTTGAGGCCAGGTTACATTAAATTGAAACATATCGACCACGTTTCCAAATAAAAACCCTTGGTGACGCACCTCAATGGGATAAGAAAAATGACCTGACTGACAGACAGCTTTGATGCCGCTGCCTTCCATTTGATTAAAGGCAACACAAGGATCTAAATTGAAAAATAGGTCATAGAACATAGAGTCTAGCAGATTTCCGGTAGCACCAGCTAAGACTAATGAAACCACAACCAAAAATTCTTTGGAAGCCTTTTGTTTCATTTGCTGATACAAATAACGAATGATCAAGAAAATTGCAACAACCCTAAATAGGCTAAGCGCCAATTTGGCCCAAAGTGTCGCGCCAAAGGTTTGACCGAAGGCCATACCAGGGTTTTCAGTGTAATGCAAAACAAACCACGAACCGAATACTTGTTTGTATTCACCCGGGAAAAATTGCGTCTTGATAGTAAGTTTGATCCATTGATCGAGAAACAATAGTACAATTACTATTGCTGAAATGAAGAGCGCTTGTTTTTTCAAGGTTTACTTTTGAGCGTTTTTAGCATCAATACTCATAGTTGCATGCGGAACCAAACGCAATCTTTCTTTTGGAATGAGTTGCCCACTAACGCGGCAAATACCGTATGTTTTGTTTTCAATCCTAACTAAAGCTGCATTGAGACTTTGAATGAATTTTTCTTGACGAGCAGCCAATTGCGCCACTTCTTCGCGTGAAAGCGTCTCAGAGCCATCTTCCATCATGTTGAAAGTGCGGCCAGTGTCGTCTGTGCCGTGATCGTCGTTGTGCGACAAAGATCCTTTGAGCAGGTCAAGATCAACATAAGCTTCCTTTAGCTTATTTTGAATAAGTGCTTTGAATTCTGCTAAATCTGCATCAGAATAACGATTTTGTGCCTTTTCCATGATTTTTTCAAAAAAAATGTGAGCAACAAATATATTATTTTTTGCTTTGCCCACAAGTGTAAAAACACTGAATTAATAGGAACTTATTTTCTTTTTAAACAAAGTGTGCTACTTATTCACAAAGCGCGTAGTATCTCTCTAGAACTTGGTAAATTTGAACATGTTGCGTTTGTTTCTAGATAACAGAATTGGAGTCCTTATTTTACTTCCATTTTTCCTGCTTTTATATCTTTTAGGGGACATCATTGGCGCAACCCCATATTTTGGTGGTCCAGACATCCGGTCTTTTGTAAGCTTACCCCATTGGAGTTATTGGGCCGTTGTTATTTTTCAATTGGTAGTTCTGTTGTTCAATGCCCTCTCCTTAAATTGGGTATTCAATAGTCAAGAATTCCTAGAAAAGAATACCTATATCATCAGTCTTAACTACCTTATATTCAATAGTTTTTTCATTGATTTTGGTAATTTTAGTTGGGCACCAATCATGCAAACCTGTAGCATCCTTATGTTGGCTGTTTTCTTTCGAATAAAGCCTCAAAATGATGCGCGCAAAGCCGCTTTTAATGCTGGTTTTTTGTTTGGAATTGCTTTGCTTTTCAGCAGTTACTTATTCATGCTTATCCCCGTACTGCTTGTAATGCTCGTTGTGCTTCGCATGTTTAAAATGCGTGAATTATTGTTATTGATCATTGGTATAGTTGCACCCGTCATTCTCATTTATGCATTTTATTATGTATTTCAGAGCCCTTTTCTATTTCCCTTCCAATTCAAGTGGCAACTCGAAGAACTGCATTGGTTTGAAATAACCATCCTTGTGCTCATCCATGTTTTACTCATTTTAAGCCTGATTGGTCTCAGAGCCAGGCTATTAAAAGCTTCTTTGCGCCTTAAAAAACAGATTCAAGTACTCAACGTATTTACATTTTTCACATGGATTCTAGGCCTCGGCGCCTTACTTTTTTTAGGGCAAACAGGCCTGCTTAGCTTACTTGTATTACCCCTATCATTTTACTTTGC
Source organism: Bacteroidota bacterium (assembly GCA_041176605.1). GTDB lineage: Bacteria > Bacteroidota > Bacteroidia > Flavobacteriales_D > Crocinitomicaceae > UBA952. The sequence continues at coordinate 21,582 of JBEDCS010000138.1, read as the reverse complement.
CTACGCACTGCTCAGCAGTAGTCTGGGTATTTCCTCGCATTTATTCTTTTACATTTTCTTTCTGTCAACCTTACTAAAATTTGTGGTTTTGAGCTTTTGAGCTCAGACTTTTACTAACTTTGAAGCTCAATTGAAATAAACATGAAATTTGGTGTTGTAACCTTCCCAGGATCGAACTGTGATCAAGACATGATTTACGTACTCAGAGACCTTATGGGACAAGAAGTTGTTGAACTTTGGCATAAAGACACAGACCTCCAAGGTGTCGATTTTGTCGTGCTACCCGGAGGTTTTTCTTACGGCGACTACTTGCGTTCTGGCGCAATAGCTAAATTCTCGCCAATTATGGAATCTGTCATCGCGCACGCTAACAACGGCGGTTACGTTATGGGGATTTGCAACGGTTTTCAAATCCTCACTGAGTCTGGATTACTCGAAGGAGCGCTTTTGCACAACAACAACCAAAAGTTCATTTGTAAAAATGTTCATCTGAAAGCAGTGAGCAAAACAGCTGCTCCAACAATAGACCTAGATGGCGCAAAAGCTTACAAAATTCCAATTGCGCACGGCGAAGGTCGTTTTCATGCCGACGAAGCAACTTTAGCTTCTTTGCAAGCCAATGATCAAATTTTATTCACTTATTGTGATGAAAATGGTGCCGACGAAGCAACAGCCAATCCAAATGGCTCTTTGTTAAACATTGCCGGTATCACCAACCGTACAAAAAATGTATTTGGCATGATGCCTCACCCTGAGCGCGCCGCCGACAAGCAACTCAATAACCTAGATGGTTTGCGCATTTTTGAATCTATTCTAGCTCATTGTAAATAAATGAAAGTTCTCTTACTCGGTTCAGGCGGCCGCGAACACGCCATCGCATGGAAAATTGCACAAAGTTCAATCCTTGACGAACTTTTCATCGCTCCAGGCAACGCCGGAACCAAAAAGCACGGCAAAAACATAGAACTCAGTGTCACTGATTTTGAGGGCATCAAAAATTTTGTGCTTCAGCAAAACATCGACATGGTAGTGGTGGGCCCAGAAGAACCCTTGGTTCTCGGTATCTACGATTTTTTCGTCAATGATCCGCAACTTAAAAATGTTGCTGTCATTGGCCCGAGCCAAGAAGGCGCTCAACTGGAAGGAAGCAAAGATTTTGCAAAGGCCTTCATGTCCAGACACCATATTCCAACAGCCAAATACGGTACATTCAATGCCAACACTGTCGCTGATGGCTTGCGTTTTCTGGACAACATGAAAGGTCCCTATGTTTTGAAAGCAGATGGCTTGGCTGCCGGAAAAGGTGTCTTGATCATCGACGACCTCGACGAAGCCAAAAAAGAATTACAAGAAATGCTCCTCGAAGAAAAGTTTGGCCAAGCCAGTGCTAAAGTTGTCATTGAACAATTTCTAGACGGAATCGAACTCTCTGTATTTGCCATAACAGACGGAGAATCTTTTAAACTGCTTCCCGAAGCCAAAGATTACAAACGAATTGGTGAAGGTGACACCGGCCTCAATACCGGAGGCATGGGCGCTATTTCCCCAGTTCCGTTTGCCGATGCGGCCTTCATGGACAAAGTTCTCAATCGTGTTGTCATCCCAACAATCAAAGGCTTGAAGCAAGAAAAAATCACTTACAATGGTTTTGTGTTTTTTGGGCTCATTAATGTCAAAGGAGATCCTTACGTCATCGAATACAACTGCCGCATGGGTGACCCCGAAACTGAAGTTGTGATGCCGCGTTTAAAAAGTGACATCCTCGATCTCTTTGAAGGAGTTGCTACACATACGCTTTCTGAAAGAGATATCCAATTCCACGACAAAACCGCGGCCACAGTCATGATGGTAGCGGGCGGTTATCCTGGCGACTACGAAAAAGGCAAAACCATTTACGGCTTAAATAGCATCACCGACAGCTTGGTATTTCACGCAGGTACGCTCTCTGATGGCCCATCTGTGTTGTCCAACGGAGGCAGAGTTTTAGCGGTAACTTCCTATGGCAAAAACCTACAAAGCGCCCTTGATAGAAGCTACGACTCCATTTCAAAAATCACTTTTGAGGATGCCAATTACCGAAAAGATATCGGTAAAGACGTCCTTGCACATTAATACGCATGGATAGCGCCTACATCCTGATCATCAGCTCACTTTTGTGCTCAGCTTTTTTCTCAGCGATGGAACTCGCCTATATTTCAGCAAACCGGCTGCGCATTGAAGTACTGCGTAATAATCAAAACTTTCAAGGTAAAATTCTAGCCTTATTCTATCGCAAAGAAAGCAACATGATTGCTTTTTTGTTGCTGGGCAATAATGTCGCATTGGTTTTATACGGGATAGCAGCTGGCGAATTACTCAACCCTGCACTTGTGCAACTCGGCTTACAAGACCAAGGGCTCATCATGGTTGTTCAAACCATTCTATCAACCCTCGTTGTACTCATTACTGCAGAATTTCTTCCAAAAGCTATCGTACAACTCAATCCAAATAAAGCCCTTGACCTCGGTTTGGTTCCACTGCTGTTGTTATATGTAATCTTGTATTTGCCAACGCAATTCATCATGCTCATCAGTTCGGGTTTTCTCAAACTACTCGGATCTGAGAAAGACCACAACAAAAGGGTTTTTTCAAAGGTTGACCTCGAAAATTATGTCGACGAACTAAGTGCCAATCTTTCAGACGAACAAGAGTTTGGAAATGACATGCTCCTGCTCAGAAATGCACTCGACTTTTCTCATGTCAAGGCCCGCGACTGCATGATTCCTAGACCCGAAATCATCGCCCTCGATATCAACGACAGCATTGATGAAGCCAAGACGCTCATGATCAGTAAGGGCTTGTCTAAGCTTATTATTTACCGTGATGACATCGACAACATCATAGGCTATATCCACTCGTTTGACCTATTCAAACAACCCGACTCCATCAAGCAGATACTCAAGCCTATTTCTTTTGTTCCTACGGTAGTCACCGGCAAAGAGCTCATGGAAAAATTCACGAATCAGGCCGGAAACTTTGCCGTCGTAACCGACGAATATGGAGGCACTGCCGGCATCATCACGCTCGAAGATGTCATTGAAGAAATTTTTGGTGAAATCGAAGATGAGCACGACAAAGAAGCACTTACCGAAGTTCAGGTCTCGGAAAATGAATACCTTTTCTCGGCGCGTATCGACATCGATTACCTCAATGAAGCTTATGGTTTTGGCCTAGAAGAATCAGAAGCTTATGACACCTTGGCGGGGCTCATTTTAGAACAACTTGAACGCTTACCTGCAGAAGGTGACCGCGTACAGATAGGAGCATGTGAACTCGTCATTGAAAAAGTCAGTGAAAGAAAAATAGAAACCGTGCGCTTATTTCATGACAACTAAACCAACGCCAAAACTTACCGATTTCAAAGCGGTCATTTACGACATGGATGGTGTGCTCATCGACTCCGAACCACTCTGGAAAATTGCAATGGAAACGGTGTTTGGCAAATATGGTTCGACACTCTCAAAACAAGACTTTCAAAAAACGGTAGGCTTGCGCATTGACGAAGTGATCCATTTTTGGAACCTCCGGGAAGGTTGGAATTTAGAAAATGAGCAGGTTGTCGCGCAAGAAATCATCGCTGCCCTGATCAGCCTCATCAAAGCCGATCCCAATGAACTTAAAGGAGTTTCTGCCTCCTTGCATTTTTTCAGGCAAAACGGCTTTAAAATTGGCTTGGCTACATCATCTTCCGAACTGCTGATTCAAACCGTACTCGATGCCTTAAACCTAAAGCACTTATTTGACTTTACGTATTCTGCTGAACACGAGCCCTTTGGCAAACCACACCCCGGTGTTTATCTAAAGGTAGCGCAAGAACTTGGTGTCAAAGCTACACAATGTTTGGTTATTGAAGATTCCTGGAATGGCGTGCTAGCAGGTTTAGCTGCTCGCATGAAAGTTTGTTGCATTCCTGAAAAAACACACTTGCCTCATCCAAATTTAGTAGTTGCCGATTACCATTTTGAAGACCTCGATGCATTAGTTCAAGCATTCGCTTAAACCACCGCACAACAAATTTGTTACTTTTGTAAGTAATGGAAGATTCCTTTGACTACAGACAAGAGGCTGAAGGCCAAAATGAACAAGAAATTGATAAAGTCTTGCGCCCAAAATCGTTGCGCGATTTTGCGGGTCAACCAGCCGTAGTAGAAAACTTAGAAGTCTTTGTTCGCGCAGCTCAATTGCGAAACGAACCCCTTGATCACGTCTTACTACACGGCCCTCCAGGTCTTGGTAAAACAACATTGGCCAATATCATCGCCAACGAGCTTGGTGTTGGTTTCAAAGTCACTTCAGGGCCTGTCCTAGACAAACCCGGTGACCTCGCTGGCCTTCTTACAAATCTCAATCAAGGCGACGTCTTATTCATCGATGAAATCCATCGCCTGAGCCCAGTGGTAGAAGAGTACCTCTACTCCGCTATGGAAGATTACGTCATCGACATCATGCTAGACTCCGGTGCTAACGCCCGTACCATTCAAATCAACCTCAATCCGTTTACGCTCATTGGTGCCACAACACGCTCTGGCTTGCTCACCTCGCCCTTGCGCGCAAGATTCGGTATCAATTCTCGTTTAGAATACTACGATTGTGAAACACTAACTGCCATCATTGAACGCTCCTCTAGCCTACTCCAGATCGGCATTACACAAGAGGCGGCCTTCAAAATTGCAAGCAGAAGCAGAGGTACGCCCCGAATTGCCAATGCCTTGCTCAGACGCGTTAGAGATTTCGCGCAAATCAAAGGCTCAGGTCTCATCGATGACGACATCACTGAATTTGCCTTAAAGGCCTTAAATGTTGATGCCAATGGCCTTGATGAAATGGATATCCGAATTCTTAAAGTACTCATCGATAAATTCAATGGCGGCCCAGTGGGTTTATCCACCATCGCGACAGCCATCGGGGAAAATGCAGGCACCCTTGAAGAAGTTTACGAGCCATTTTTGATCCAAGAAGGATTTTTGATGCGCACCCCAAGAGGACGCAAAGCCACTGAAAAAAGTTATAAGCATTTGGGCCGTGACCTCGGTTGGGCTCAGGGCGGCTTGTTCTGACATGAAACACGAAAAATTCAAACCCTTCATTAAAAAACGAGCCGCTGAACTTGGTTTTTTTTATGTTGGATTTTCACAAGCAACTTTTCTTGAAGAGGAAGCGCCTCGTCTGGAGCGCTGGCTTAAACTGAACTACAATGGCAAGATGGCCTACATGGAAAACCATTTTGACAAACGCTTGGACCCTCGTCTTTTAGAACCTGGCACCAAGACGGTTATTTCTTTTTTACTCAATTATTTCCCTGAGCAAACTCAACAAGACCCCGGTGCACCTAAGGTTGCCAAATATGCCTACGGTCAAGATTACCATCATGTAATCAAAAACAAACTAAAAGAACTTTTAACAGACTTGCGTCATGAAGTAGGTGATTTTCAGGGAAGAGCTTTTGTCGACTCGGCTCCAGTGCTCGATAAGGCATGGGCCCAAAAATCTGGCTTAGGTTGGATTGGTAAAAATACCAACCTGATTCATCCCAAACACGGCAGTTTTTTCTTTATCGCCGAACTTTTTGTTGATCTTGAGTTTGAACCTGACGGCCCCATTAAAGATTACTGTGGCACCTGCACCCGCTGTCTGGATGCTTGCCCTACACAGGCATTTGTTTCACCGTTTTTACTAGATGCCTCCAAATGTATTTCGTATCTCACCATAGAACTCAAAGACCAAGACCTACCTCAGCAGTTCAAAGGAAAAATGGACAATTGGGCCTTTGGCTGTGACATCTGCCAAGATGTATGCCCCTGGAATCGATTTTCTAAAAAACACCAAGAAGATGCTTTTGAACCTCATCCCGAGTTTCTGAACCTCAGCACCTTAGAATGGGAAAACATGAATCAAGAAACCTTTCAATATCTATTCGGCAAAAGCGCCATCAAACGCACCAAATTTGAAGGAATCAAGCGCAATATTGGCTTCTTAAAAAAGCCGAACTAAAAGTATGCTGAACTCAGGAAGTGATTAACTTTGTGAGTAAGCACTGATAAATAAAAAGTACATGGAGCAAAAAAGAGAAGCAATTATTATTGGCGCCGGTTTGGTAGGTTCATTGTGGGCCGTTTATCTGTCCAAAGCGGGCTATAACGTCACTATTTATGAGCGCCGATCAGATATCCGAAAAGCTGAAATCAGTGCCGGAAAATCGATCAATTTATCCCTTTCTGTCCGAGGTTGGACAGCCCTTGATGCGGTGGGTGTAGGTGATGAAATACGAAAAATTGCCATTCCAATGAATGGTCGCATGATGCATGCCCTTGACGGTGAACTGACTTATCAGCAATATGGCCAAGAAGGGCAAGCTATTTTCTCTGTCTCTAGAGGGAAAATCAACGCCACCATGATGGACATCGCTGAAAACCATGGCAACGCCACCATTCATTACCAAACTGAATGTTTGCGCGTCGATACAAAAAATGCCATCGCCTATTTGCGCGATACCCAAACTGGCCAAGAATTTGAAGCCAAAGCTGATGTTATTTTTGCTGCCGATGGCGCATTTAGTGCGGTACGCTATCACTCCATGCAAAAACTTGATCGCTTTCAATACAGCCAAAATTACATCGCAGATGGCTACCGCGAAATTTTGCTACCTGCGCTACCTGACGGCTCGTATCCGATGGATAAAAATGCACTGCACATATGGCCTCGTGGTCGTTTTATGCTGATTGCCTTAGCCAATGAAGACGGCTCGTTCACATGCACGCTCTTTATGCCACACGAAGATCACGAATTTGCTTTTGACAAACTTAAATCAAAGGCAGACGTCGACCGCTTCTTCTTGACTGTTTTCCCTGACTTCCATCAAATGATGCCAGACATCGCTGATAAATGGGAAGATCACCCACTTTCTAACTTAGTCATTATCCGTTGTTACCCCTGGGCGCACGGTAAAGTAGGTCTTATGGGAGATGCTGCTCATGCCACCGTTCCATTTTATGGTCAGGGCATGAATGCGGGCTTTGAAGACTGTCGAATCTTAAACGAATTAATGCTCGAGCACAATCACGATTGGGATAAAATTTGGGCGGCCTACAGTCCGCTACGCAAACCAAATGGCGATGCCTTGCAAGATCTTTCACTAGACAACTACATCGAAATGCGCGATCTCGTTGGTGATCCTTCATTCTTATTAAGAAAAAAGATAGAAGCTAAATTCAGCAAATTGTACCCAAACAAATGGCTCCCGCTTTATAGTCAAGTGACCTTCAGTAACATTCCTTATTCCGTTGCTTATGAACAAGGGAAAAAACAGCGCGTCATCATGGATGAAATCATGGCAAACCCAAACATTGAAATAAGCTGGGATTCACCAGAGGTCATGCAAGACATTCTAGATCAGTGTAACTCATTTAATTTCCAAACATGAGAATCCTCCTCTTATTTTTAATTTGTGCACCGCTTAGCTGGGCACAGGGTGGTTTTGAAAAATCAAAAAAGAAAGGCAACGACTATTTGCAAGTCAGAAATCATGGCTATCAATTTTCTTTAGGACCCACCTACTCCTTTGTCAACGATCCACTAAAAGGAGACATCATCGTCAATCAAGTTGATCGCGGAGACTACACCATTACACCAGAGGCTAAAATGGGATTTTACGCAGAATTCGGTTTGGCTCATTTCCCAAAATGGAAAGGCACACCTATTAAAGCATTGGGCAAAAGCCGTGTGATGGATTACTTTGACTGGGGAATTGGTTACAGACAAATAAGAGGACTTGAAACCACCCTTATTGAGAACCAAAATGCATTAGGTGAAATTTACAGTACTAGTGGTGAAGGCAAACTCAATACAGGTTATCTGTACGGGAGTATCAGGGCACATTCATTAATTTATTTTGGTAAAAAGGTAGTTGTGAAGGTGCGTAAACACTTTTTGGATCAAAGTCTCGGACTCAATTTTGACTACAACCTGAGCCCAGGACCTAGGGTTTATGATGCAAATTTTACAGCGTACCAAGCGCCACTATTATTCCAACCCGATTTGGCCAAAAGCATGCTCCAATTTAATTATCAAATTGGTATCGGAATCCGCTTAAATAAAGCCTGGATTTTGATTCCTGGGGTTTCAATTCCTATTGTTACGATGTACCCGTGGGAAGGATTCAATGCTAAAATCCATTGGTACAGCAGCACCTATTGGCCTTTTCAGGCACAATTTAAGGTGATCAAATTATTTGAAGCTGAGCCTAAATGCGGAATCTACAGCACACCCGAAGATCGGGAAATGGAGAAACAATACCGAATGGATAACTAAGCTGTAAGCCAGCTTGGTAATATCTTTTTTGGCAAGCGCTTGCGCAATCTTTTCAGGACTGAATCACGGTCGGAAACATTTCCGCAGCGCAACACTTGTCTGTCAATTAATTGACCATCTCGGTATAAAGAAAATTCAAAACTTACTGATGTTGCTTCATCGCGGTAGATGTGGTAAATACTTGTGGTCTCGAGCATTTCAGCTAGCGTTTGGGTATCGTCGCTTACTTTAAATTTGCGATCATAACCACGCACATTGACCACAATATAAGTATCAAAACCTTTCTGACGGATGACAGCTTGGATAGAATCATTGAGTAAGTGCTGGATTTCTTCTCCTTGCTTCAAGACATTCATAATCGGCAACACCTTTACCTGATTACTTTTTAGAAGTTCCGAAAGGGTGGCCTGCATCGCATAGCGATCTTCTTCTCGTTCAAATTGAGCAATGACTACTGCGTTGTTGAGCTTGATGTTTTGCGCAAAAAGACTCTTTGCACAGAGGAGTAAAATCAGCGTTAAAGTATACTTCATGAGCGAATTTAAAAAACTTCTTTGGCAATTTGCTTCACAGAAGTAGAATTTGACATCGTGTAATAATGAATGCAAGGCGCGCCTGCAGCCTTGAGTTCTTTAGATTGATGAATACCCCACTCAATTCCAAGTTGTTCAACGGCTGCGTTGTCTTTGCATTTGAGAAGCTCAGCCGATAATTCAGTAGGATAATCGATATGGAAAAATTTGGGTAAAAAGCTGATGTGCGCCATTGATTTGATGGGTTTGAGACCCGGTATAATTGGCACATTGATACCAGCTGCTCTGCAAGCCTTTACAAAATCAAAATACTTTTGGTTGTCAAAAAACATTTGGGTAACCAAATAGCTCGCACCTGCATCAACCTTCGCTTTGAGATACTGGAGGTCTGTTTCAAGATTCATGGCCTCAAAGTGTTTTTCAGGGTATGCTGCTGCACCAATACAAAAGTTGGTTGGGTCTTGGGCTTGATCCCCAGCCATGTAAACACCTTTATTGAGTTGCTCTACTTGCTTGATGAGGTCAACTGCATAGGCATGTCCTTCGGGGTGTGCTCTGAAATTGGCCTCTGACTTGACCGCATCACCTCTGAGCGCCAGTACATTATCTATGCCCAAAAATTGCAAATCGATGAGTGCGTTTTCTGTTTCTTCCTGACTAAAACCACCACAAATGAGGTGTGGAACGGCGTCAATGTCGTATTTGTGCATCAGTGCCGCACAAATCCCTACTGTTCCCGGACGTTTTCTGACCGCTTTTTTCTCTAGTAAACCGTGCTCGCGTTCGATGTAAACATATTCTTCACGGTGATAAGTTACATTGATGAACTTCGGCTTGAATTCCATCAAAGGATCAATACCCGCATAGATTGAGCTGATACTTTTACCTTTTAAAGGAGGTAAAATTTCAAACGAAAAAAGCGTGTCTTTTGCAGCCGCAAGGTGATCTGTAACCTTCATAATTTAAAATAGGAGTACAAAGATAAGTGTTTGTCAAAGAATATGAACTAAAGCGTATCTAAAGCAGCAAGAATGATTTGTTGGGCATGCGCCCACTCCTCTTTACTTAGATTTAAGGGTGGCGATAAGCGAAAGCTATATGGATGTGACAAAAACCAAAAAGTGATCAAGCCAGCATCTAGACAGTACTTTACGATTTTTTCAACTTCTTCAGCGTCTTTTAAGTCAAAAGCAAACATGGCACCAACTCTTCGGTGCGCAATGATCTTCGGGTGTTTTGAAAGGCGCGTAGCAAACAGATCGGCACGCGCTTCAAGCTCGGTCCAATTTATTTCAGTACGGAGCACCTCAACCGTTGCTGCAGCTGCCGCACAAACCATCGGGTGGCCTCCAAAAGTGGTGATATGACCAAGCATAGGGTCGTGGGTAAATTGATTTAAATGCGCTTGTGCAGCAACAAGAGCACCAATCGGCATACCGCCGCCTAGTGCTTTGCCGAGCGCCAACACATCGGGTACGACATTGAAATGCTCAAAAGCAAATATTTGGCCTGTTCGGCCCATGCCACACTGAATTTCATCAAAAATAAGTAATGCGCCTACCTCTGTGCATCGTTGTCTGAGGGCTTGCAGAAATTCAAGACTCGGTTTGCGCACACCCGCATCACCTTGAACAGTTTCAATGAGCACACCGGCAGTGCGCGCTGTAATTTGATCTAAAAATGCGATATCATTGTGCGGAAGTATCCGAATATCAGGCAAGAGTGGTCGAAAAGCGATTTTTTTGACTTCATTGGCCGAAACACTCATCGATCCATGGGTGCTCCCGTGGTAACTGCCTTTGAATGCAACTAATTCAGTACGACCAGTTACGCGTTTGGCTAATTTGAGTGCCGACTCAATGGCTTCGGTACCCGAATTAACGACATAAACACCATCCAAATTTTGGGGTAGCACTTGTAATAATTGTTTGGCTAGATCTTGTTGAGCATCCTGAACAAACTCGCCATAAACCATTACATGCAAATGTTTTTGAAGTTGTTTTTCTAATGCAGCAACTACCTTAGGATGTCGATGACCAATGTTATTTACAGCAACTCCAGCAATCATGTCAAGATATGCCTTGCCTTGTTTATCGTAAATAAAAGCCCCTTCGGCGCGCTCCACCTCAATGAGAAATGGAAACGGACTCGTTTGCCCTAAATGTGACTTAAAAAATTGCTGAGCTTCGGTCATTATTCTTCGAGTAATGGCAAAATGGGTTGACCAATCATAGAACCACTGCGCTGCAGGTTCAGCATATGAATGAGCGTGGGTGCAATATCTGTGATTTGGATAGGGTCATAAATTTGCAGACCCGGCTCGATGCCTTTGCCATACCACAACAACGGTACATGTGTATCGTAGTTAAAAGCGGAGCCATGCGAGGTGCCCAGGTGCGCCTTAGGTTCATCGTGTTCTTTGGCCAAATAACCAGGCTGAAGCAAGAAAATCAATTCCCCACTTCTGTGTATGTCGTAACCATTGTGCAACATTTCTCCCCAGAAATCGGTTTTAGTTGAACCTGACAAAAGTTCTTGTCTTGTGAGAACTGTCTTTACTTCTGGCCATTTTCTCAGTTCATTTGCTGCAAACTCAGCAACCTCTTGAACGTCTAATTTCAAAGAATCGATGCGGGCTAAATTCAAATAAATATTCTGATTGACTTCATACTCGAGTAGGTCTGCATTATATTTCATGATGAAATCATCTCGGAGCACTTGTAAATGACTCTCCATAAAGAAGTAACCACCAGGCATTTTTTTCTCGATGAGCATTTGTGGTACCGGAACTACCGCGTGGTCTGCGGTTAAAAACAATACAAAACCATCCTTGCCATAACGCGTTTCAAGACTAGAGAACAACTTTTGCAATTCGCGATCAAGGCGCGCATACATGTCTTCCATCTCACGTGAATAGGGGCCAAAGGCATGTCCTGCAATATCAGGCGTAGAATAAGAAATACACAAGAAGTCGGTAAACTGATCCTGCCCCATATTTTCTTGTTCGAGAGCTGCAATAGCAAATTCTGTCAGGATTTCATTAGCCTGGGGTGAAATGGTGAATAGATTATTGGCTACCGCACCTTTTGAAATCATGTCCTGAAAATCATACGGAAAAGTCGCACTTGTTTTTCCAGTGAGTACGACTTCGTAATTACTTTGATCAGCCAGTTGATAAGTGCTTTCTGGTAGTAGCAGCTTCCATGTTCTTAAATCTTTGGCCGGATCAAACTTGGCATTAAATCTTTGCACCCAATCTGGAAGTTGTTGTTTGTAGAATGTGCTCGTGATAAAATCACCAGTATTGTAATCAAACCAATAGGTGCCGTCTGACAAATGTCCACCGGGTAGAATAGCGCTGCGGTCTTTAATAGAAACAGAAATGACCTTCGATTTTGGCGAAGCCATTTTGAGTTGATCTGTAATGGTATAAGTGCGCAAATTAAGTGGCGCAGCACCAGTACTTGTGGCTGAACCACCTACAGCAGCAAATTTTGGATTAGAGACGCTCGTAACGGTCTGTTTAGTTTCGCGTATATACCAATCATTACCGATGATTCCATGATTGGAAGGCGTAGTTCCGGTATAAATAGACGCATGCCCAGGAGCAGTATAGGTAGGGACATAATTATATTGTACGTTTCGACAATTGGCTCCTTTTGACATGAGGCGATTAAAGCCCCCTGTTGTGTACAAATGTTGAAAACGATATAAGTAATCATAACACATTTGATCGATCACAACACCAACAACTATTTTAGGTTGTTTTGGAGCTTGCCCTAAAACTTGTAAGACTCCGCTAAATAAGACGAAAAGTAAAATAGTTTTTTTCATAGTTCAAAAATACGCATTCCATTTTGCTGATTACAAGCAACTTTATAACGATTTTTGCGTCTTAAACGAAATTTAACAGACACATGAGAATTCTTTTACCCCTTTTATTCCTCTCTGTAGGTTTATTCCAAACCAATAAAGCGCAGGCACAATTCGTCCTGAACGTCATTGTGAACAATGCCTCGGGCCCTACAATTTGCGATGGCTCTGCATCACTTGATTCTAACAACATCAATTTTGTCACTGTTGCATGGTATATGAATGGCACCTTAATTCAAAATGGTGGCACTACCATTAACAACCTTTGCCCCGGAACCTATACAGTTAATGCAACGGGGGGTGGAATTACACTCACATCTCCTTTCAATATTGGCGTAACAGCGCCAAATCCTTGTGCGGGGTTTGGAGCAAATTTCGTTGCAACACCAACCAGTAGTCAATCTGCTTGTGATGGTTCTATTACAACCAGTGTTTATGGTGGCTCAGCGCCTTACACTTACAACTGGAATATTGGCGGTTCAATGACCAACCCAAACCCAAGCAATTTATGCCCAGGTACCTACGCTGTTACCATCACAGATGCCAATGGTTGTATTTATAACGGCTCTGAAACTGTTTTTTACGATACCTCAACAACCAACCCATGCCCAGGTTTTTTTCCAACCGTTACAGTTACTGATTGCAGCGCGCCTGGTGCTTGCGACGGAGCTGTAGTTATCTCTTGTGCAACTTGTGCTCCTTTTACTGTAATGTGGAGTCAAGGTTCTACCACATACGGTATTTCAAATCTTTGCGAAGGCTATTACGATGCTTATGTTACCGATATCAATGGTTGTACATTTAGCACTTCACAATTTGTTGGCTATAACGGCAGCGGTACCATCGATACCATCAACGTAATAGGAAATTTAGCTACAGGCGGTATGATTACCGGAACTTTAATGTCTAGCTGGATCTATAATTGCGACATCGACATGAGTATGTTAGATACTGCCTATATGGTATCTGCGGTCTTTGGTAACAATCCTGCAAATCAAGATTCACTTTACACTGTATGGTACCTTGCAGACACAACAGGTGCTTTTACTTACATCAATTGTGCATTTTATGCGCCATTTGCGGTTGGTACCTACAATTTAGTATTACAAGTTTACTGCCCGATCAAATCGACACCGATTTACTATAACATCATTACACAATTTGATGTACTTACGGCGGGCTTGAATACGAATAATCCGCTCAGTTTAACGCTTGCTCCTAACCCAGTTCAAAATGAATTACTAATTGTAGGTGAGGCAACCGGAACTTATCAAATCTATGATCAGACTGGTAAGTGTTTATTATCTGGAAATTATAGCCAGGCCATTGATGTTCGTCAATTGGCAAATGGAACCTACTTTATTGAAATCAATGAAGTAGTATTACCATTCATTAAAAGTGCTCAATAAGCGTTGAGAAAATCAAACGCTCTCCAAGAAAAAGGGGCCGCGCAAGCGGCCCCTTTTTTTGTATCTTAAATTTTCTAGGTTAACCCTTGCCCGATTTCACAGCAGGTGCACTAGGCTTTGGCGCAACTGGAGCACTTGGTTTTGGTGGTGGTGGCGGCGTATTTGTTCTAGAAGGTGTTGGCGAAGGTGCACTTGGCCTTGGTGCTGGCGGTGGTGGTGGCGATGGTGTATTTGTTCTAGAAGGTGTTGGAGCAGGTGCACTAGGCTTTGGCGCTGGTGAAGGCGCGCTTGGTCTTGGAGCAGGACTTACTTCAGGCTCGCGCGGCGCCCTAATGACCGTTGGTTCTTTTGGTTGAAATGGTTTTGTTTCTTTGCTCTCAACCGATGGTTTGCCTGGTGTACCTGAAGGCTTTCCAGAGATTGTTTCTGGTCTGTTTGGGTATTTGCCTTCAGAAAAAGAATGATTATTGTTGTTTAAGGCTGGTCTTGGTACTTTATTGAGTACGGTTGAGCTAGGTGTTGGAACGTTTGGTGTAGGCGGCACGTTAGGTGCAATATTTAAATAACCTTGATCGAAAATACAGCCCCCCATTTCATCTGCCGGAACACCCATTTGCAAGCAGCGCTGACGCGCATTTTCACGGCTTTGCGGATTCATTTGACTTAAATTCATGTATATACGTGGAAAACTGCGATCTGTGTATGATGCTGTGGTCATGCCAGCGCTGTAGTCAAAGAGCGTATTGCGGTCAGTGAGTCTCCAGTCTTCAGCGAAGTCTTTGGCCATGTATGCCTGAAATTCTTGCTCAGCCAATTGATTCATCTGATTGGCTTCACGGCTATCGATGGCATAAGCTGATGCAATGCTCAGGGCCGCCATATTGTTGGGTCTTGGCGTGTGCATGCGCGTGTTGAAATCGTCATCGGCAAAACCATTATTGTTACCTAAAAGACCCTCAAATTGATTGCGGTCACATTCAAAAATCCCGACAGTGACATTTACAAAACCACGCAAACCACCACCGCGCACATCGATTACGGTTGTTTCACCGGTTGGCCAGGCAATGGTATAATTTCTTCCATCCAAACGAATGACACCTCCATGAGGTAAGTAATAGGATCTTCCTTGCAATTGAATGGGCATGCCATTAAGGCGCAGTGGCATCTGCATACCATCTGGCTTGTCTGAGGCATAAAAACAAAGGCGGTCTCCGGCAACATTCATCGCAACCGCTTCATTCAAAGAAAAATTGGCGTCTTGAGCGCGCTGTCTGGTTTGCACTTCAAAAGCACCATTGGTAGATTTAGCCAAAACGAATTCGCCAACGGTCTGAAAAGAATAAGCTGCTCGGTCAAAAGACTTAAGGTGAGGATCGCCGTAGGAGCGGCCATAGGTGCGCGAACAAAACGTGCGTTCTAGCATGGTAGAAAAAATAGGGTATGCGCCCGTATTATTGCCGACTACCATTCTATTTTCTTGTAAAATTTGCCTGAGATCTTGACGTTCGCGCAGCGGAATCATGCTCATCATTTCATAAGGCGTAAAATCCTCTGGGAAGGTTCTGTCCGGAATTTCTTTGCGATCAGCGAGTGCTTCAATGGATGCTGCCAACCATGGGCCACGGATGTCATCCCAGCGTTCTAGTTGTTCTTTCACAGGGGCAAAAGCCGCATTATTGTTTTGGGCAAAATAGCCGTGGAGTACAAAAAATGTACTCACAAAAAGTAGGTGTTTTTTCATGGAATAAGTATTTGTGCGGTTCACTTTACAAGATTCAGGCCAAACTCATTCATTGAACTTATAGCCAATGCCTTTGATGGTTGAAATGTAGTCGTCTCCGATCTTTTCTCTGAGCTTGCGGATATGAACATCTATGGTGCGATCCCCGACAATGATGTCTGTGCCCCATACCTTTTCAAGAATTTGATCGCGCTTGAAAACAAAATTGGGCCGAGAAGCCAACAGTGCTAATAATTCAAATTCTTTGCGTGGTAAATGGATTTGCTGACCATCCATTTCCAACAAATATTTTTCTCTATTGATGTGAAACTTAGGACTAAGCTCTTGTTGAGGCTTGATGACTTTTCCCCTTCTCAACATAGCCTGAATGCGTGATAACAAAACTTTGGTTTTGATGGGCTTGGCAATATAATCGTCCGCACCTGCATCGAGGCCTGCGATTTGACTGTAATCTTCGTTACGAGCCGTCAGAAAACAGATGATGATGTCTTGGTTCTGAGGGTCAGCTTTGATGCGTTCGCAAACTTCGATGCCGTCAAGTTGTGGCATCATGACATCGAGCAAAATAAGCTGCGGCTTTTGTTGCTCGATAAAATCGAGGCATTCTTTACCGTTTGAAACAGCACTCACCTTGAAACCTTCCTTTTCGAGGTTATAGGTCAAGAGCATACGGATATCCTCTTCGTCGTCGACAATTAATATGTGCGTATCATTCATTGGAATAAAGGTAAGGATTATGAAGAAGGGGGTGAGGATCTATGAATAATTTTTATGAAATTTTTAACAAACGATGCGTAACCAAATTAAAAAAAGCAATTACCTTTGTTGAACTAGTAGTAGGTTTAGGTTAATGGTCAGGAGCTTTGGTTTACACCAAGGCTCTTGGCTTTTATAGACGCTTATGAAAATCAAAATACTCATGGTTGAAGACGATATCAGTTTAGGTATCGTAGTCTCAGATCAACTTCGTTCTGATGGTTATACCGTCACGCTCTGTGAAAATGGTTCAGAAGCACTGCGTCGTTTTCAAGAAGAAGCTTATCACCTCTGCATCCTAGACGTCATGCTCCCTGTCAAAGACGGCTTTACACTAGCGCGTGATATCCGAAAACAAAATGCAGAAATACCCATTCTCTTTTTATCGGCAAGGTCTATGACCGAAGATAAAATTGAAGGTTTCAATGCAGGTGGCGATGATTATTTGACCAAACCGTTTAGCGCAGAAGAACTCCAACTTCGGGTCAAGGCTTTACTCAAAAGAGTTAAACTCCAAGTAGAGAGTCCTGAGCAAAAAATCTTGCAAATTGGCACCTACATTTTTGACACAGAAAATTTTACCCTGAAATCACCAAGCCAGCTCATTACCTTGACAAAAAAAGAAGCAATGATCTTGCGCACGCTCAACAAATTCAAAAATCAATTGATTCCGCGCGATGTCATCTTGAACTCAGTTTGGGGTCAAGATGATTACTTTGTGGGCAGGAGCCTCGATGTTTTCATTACCAAATTGCGCAAATACCTCAAAGAAGATCCTACCATTCAAATTACGAATGTACATGGCGTAGGTTTTAAATTTGAATGCCAAGAATGAGTATTTTCTTACTTCACCTTGAGACCAGCACTAAAATTTGCAGCGTTGCACTATCAAAAGATGGTGCCGTCGTGGATTTTATTGATAGAATGGGTGACGGATTTATTCACGGTGAATCTTTGACTTTAATGATTGAAGAAGTGCTCAAAAAGTGCCAAATTCCATTATCAGCACTAAGCGGCATTAGTTATAGCGCTGGCCCGGGTTCATACACCGGTTTACGCATCGGATTATCCACTGCCAAAGGCTTGTGCTTTGCGCTTCAAATCCCATTAATAGCCATTCCAACTCATCAAAGCTTGTGTCAAATTGGGCTTTTACACGCAAGCTCCCAGCAACAGAAAATTATCTGCATGTTAGATGCACGCCGATTGGAGGTTTATTTTGAAGGTTTTGATACGCGAGGCAATGTCATTGAACACTTGCGTTGTCAAATTATTGATGCCAATGCTTTCAACGCATTTTTACCTTGTTTAGTGGTTGGCGATGCCAATGAAAAGATTGCTGCACTTACTGAAGACCCTCGGGTTTCTTTTATTGACGAAAAGCTATCGGCGAAATATCAAGCATCACTCGCTTACAAAAAATACCAAGAAAAGCACTTTGAAGATTTAGCTTATTGCAGCCCTATCTACTTAAAAGGCGCGAATGGGGTTTTACTCTGATGGCGCAATATTGAGTTTCTCTGGTGCCCGAGCCGGTACCTTCCACTCTTTTTTGGTTTCATTGCCCACTGCGTCTTTAACAAGCAGTACAAGCACCTCATTTTCTTGAAAGGGCACTTTGAATTGGGTGCTAATTTGCTTTGTTTTAGCATCGTAATACGCGGGTATCCATTTTCCATTTTGAAAACACGCATAATATGCAAGCCCCGAAAAATCATCGGTAACCAACCAATAAAATTTTCCTGAACTTGTTGAATCGAGTTTATTGTTGGGATTCTCTTTAATCACTGGCGCAAGCAAATCTTGTTTGAGCCCCCAAGTACCCAATATTTTAGTCGTTGCTGTTAATTTTCCATGCTCGAATTTACCAGGTAGTACGGCGCCATTCATGGTGATACAATATTTCTGTGCTTGTGTCTCGGTTGAAAATTGATAGGCAATTTGGATGGGTTTTTGTATGATTGTTTGTGCACTTCCAATTGTTTTGGCCTGAAAATTCAGCTTTTTTGGAATGGGTTCATAAAATGTAAAGGAATCGATATGAATAGTCCAAGCACCTTGTTGATAATCGTATGCTGCGTTGGGTAACCAATGTGTTTGAGACACAAAAAAAGGTTTGCTCAGTAACTTTTCATGCGGATTTGAAATCATCAAGGAATGCTGTGTTTCATTGCCATTGATGTCGCGCAGCATAATTTGTATTTGAAGGCTATCCTTTGCCCCTATTTCAAAAGAACCATTGCCATCGTATGCATAGATGGTCAGAGGGTTGTCGTTCGATTTGAACAACTTTTGAAATTTACGCTTGCTCGTTCGGGCATAAGCCGCATCATGATGGGTATTGATGTATCTGGAATCTTCAAAATCAATTTCGTCAAATTCAAAAGCAAAACGTTCGTTACTCGAACTAAGCGCTTCAGCCGAAAACAAACCATAGCTTCGTCCACCTGCTGAAAAATAATCTGTCACCTCAAGAGCTAAGCCTAGTTTGGATTCTTGATCAAGAAATCCTGGTGGTAAAACGACTTTGTGTTGCTTTTGAGTCAGCGAAATATTTAGTGCTTTTCCTGGAATGGCATAACCCGAAGCATCAACGGCATAAATACGTAGCCCTTGCAGTAGCGGTGCGGCTTGATCTGAAACAGAAAAACCGTGTAAGAATGGGTTGAGCGCATGCTCGGTTTTCGTATCTCGGAGTTCAAAATGTAAATGCGGCCCGGTCGAACCTCCAGAATTACCCGAAAATGCAATTTGTTCGCCGCGTTGAACGAGCAGAAAATCAGGCGGAAGGATTAAATCTATCTCATTATTCTGACGCACCATAGAACTATCGAGATAAACCTGTTGGATGCGCTCCGCAAAACTTGTGCAGTGCGCGTAAACCGTCGTAAATCCATTCGGATGCTGCACATATAGCACCCAGCCGTAGCCAACAGATGAAACACGGATACGAGAAATAAAACCGGCTTCACAGGAATAAATGGGTAGGTTGATTTTTCCACCCGTTCGGACATCAATACCCATGTGAAAATGATTGGGGCGTAAATCACCAAAACCCGCGCTGAGCTCAACGGGAGCCGCCATTGGAAGCGCCCAATCACCTTGCACAGATAAATATTGCGACAACAAATTGAACGAAAAAATCAAACTCAAAAACAAAAGCCAATAGCGCATGTACAAAACTAATCAAGAAAAAAAACAAAATCCTTGACTGATTTTGTAGGATGTAAACGAATGCTTGTTAACTTTGTGAAAAGTCACCGCTTAACATGACTGAAAATCTAACTAACCTCATTTCTGATATCCGTAGCCGCAGCTTAGAACTCGCTGGGCGCTTGCATACTGAACGTGCCCAGCACGAAGTTTTGCAAGGGGAAATCAACCTCATCAACGAACAACTCAAAGCAGAGCAAGCGTTAGTGATGCAACTCCAACAAGAGGTGGACCGATTGACAGACGCATTGGCGGAGGCTCAAAACAAAGTTGTGGAAATCCCAGCAGCACCAAAAGGACGCAATGCTGAGGAAATTAACGCACTCGTGAAAGAAATTGAATTCTGCATAGAAAAGCTTAAACAAGCCTAATGAGTAAAGTTGCCCTTAAAATCAATATCGCCGGCCGGACCTACCCTTTAAACGTTCCGGAATCCGAGGCGCCTGCTGTATCCAAAGCAGCAGCCGATATCAATAAAGCAATTGATTTACTCAGAAAAAACTATGCCGTCAACGATAACCAAGACTTGTTAGCCATGTCTGCCCTACAATTGCTTACAAAAGCACAAGCAGAGGCTAAGCCAAGTGTTCAAGAACCTGATTACTCAGCACTTGAAACCGCACTTGAAGCACTCAGACAAGACTTGAACGACATTCAATAATTCTTCACGCGTGTCATCTACAACTACAAACTAGTGTAGTATGGATATATTATGGTTATTAATCGGAGCACTTGGCGGTGGTGGAGCCACTTTCATCCTTCAAAAAAGTGTGCTCAAAAAAGATGCCGAACGCATCATAAAAGAAGCCGAATCTAAGGCAGAAACCATCCAAAAAGAACGCGCCCTTCAAGCCAAAGAACGCTTTCTCAAACAAAAAGAAGAACACGAAGAAGCGATCAAAGAGCGCGATCGTCGCATGCAATCTAACGAGGATCGTTTCAGAACAAAAGAAAAAACGCTCAATCAAAAATTAGAAGAAATTGGTCGCAAAGAGAAGGAACTCGAATCCACTCAAGCCGACTACCAATCTAAAGCAGCGCACCTAGATACGCGCATGCAAGAACTCGACAAAATGCACCAAAAGCAAATTGCCGAGTTGTCTAAAATTGCGCAACTTGCCCCTGAAGATGCCAAGCAGCACCTCATGCAGGCACTCACTGATGAAGCGCGTACAGCAGCAATGGCTACCATCAAAGAAATCACTGAAGAAGCCAAACTTAATGCCAACAAAGAGGCGCGCAAGATTGTCATTCAAAGTATTCAGCGCGTTGCCACTGAGCAAGCTATTGAAAACGCCGTTTCTGTGTTCAACATCGAATCCGACGAAGTCAAAGGACGCATCATTGGCCGTGAGGGTCGTAATATTCGTGCACTCGAAGCCGCAACTGGCGTTGAAATCATCGTTGACGACACCCCTGAAGCAATTATCCTTTCTTGCTTTGACCCTGTTCGTCGTGAAATCGCACGTCTCAGCTTACACCAATTGGTTTCAGACGGCCGTATCCACCCTGCGCGCATTGAAGAAGTCGTGGCCAAAACCAGAAAACAACTCGACGAAGAAATCGCCGAAACAGGTCGCCGTACTTGTATAGACCTCGGTATTCACGGCTTGCATCCAGAGCTCATGCGCATGGTTGGTCGCATGAAATTCCGCTCTTCTTATGGTCAAAACTTACTCCAACACTCCCGTGAAGTCGCTAATCTTTGTGC
>JBEDCS010000137.1:0-4992 GCA_041176605.1 Bacteroidota bacterium | reverse complement strand
TGAATTTGGCGGCCCAAGTCAAAATATTACGCAAACAAATGGGTTTCACTCAAGCAGACCTTTCTGCGCGTGCGCAGGTTTCTTTAGGTAGTTACAAACGCTTTGAATCTACGGGGCTCATCGCGTCAGATGCACTCATCCGCATCGCGTTCATATTGGGCAAACTCGAAACGCTAGCAACGGTCTTTGAACACCGCCAACAGCCCGATTTCAATAAACTATTTAAGGGGAGTTAAACATGCAAGTAAAAGTAAGTCTGGATTTTGGAAATAACGCTCAGGAAGTTGGTGTATTGGTCCAAGAACAAGATCGCTTCTTTTTCAAGTATGCGCCAAGTTTTCTTGAAACTGGCCTTCAAATATCTCCCTTGAAAATTACACTAGATGCCCATGTCCATGAAGGTCCAAATCATGTTTTTGATGGCCTATTCGGTGTTTTTAATGATAGTTTGCCAGATGGTTGGGGCAAACTCTTGGCAGACCGTACTTTTATCAATTCAGGAAAAGCGCCTGCCGCCGTCTCAATCATTGAAAGACTGTCTTTGGTCGGCACAAAAGGAAATGGCGCACTCATCTATGAACCAGTTACAGATCTACATCCTTTCCTATTTAAAGCAGACCTCGATTTATATGCCGAGCAAGTTCAAATACTATTGAAAGAGGGTCAGACGAGTGCACTAGATGAATTGTATTTATTGGGTGGGAATTCAGTAGGGGCCAGACCAAAAGTGCATGTCTATTATTCGGAATTAGGCGCCCAATTATTGGCAGAGCCGCTTCCAGAATCCACACCGTGGATCATAAAATTCAGATCAACACAAGACCTACTCGATGCCGCAAAAATTGAATTTGTCTATTATCAAATGGCGCTAGATTGCGGAATCCACATGAGTAATTCACGATTGTTTTATGGGCAAAAAGATCAGTGTTACTTCGGTTCATTGCGCTTTGATCAAGGTTTGGGTTGGCGCAAGCATTTCCATTCGGTAAGTGGTTTGCTGCATGACAACTTTCGCTTGAGTACTTTAGACTACGGTCATGTCATGGATTTAACCAATCGTTTAGAACAACGCCTAGACGCAGCAGAAAAAATATTCAGGCATGCTGTTTTCAATCTGTTTGCACACAACGCCGATGACCACACCAAGAATTTTGGCTACCTCATGGATGCACAAGGCAATTGGAGCTTTTCTCCGGCCTACGACCTCACCTTTTCTCCAGCGCCAAATAACTGCCATCAATTGTCTTATGCAGGCACTTATCAAAATCCGGGCAAAGCCGATCTTTTAAAACTTGCAGCACATTTCAATATTTCAAACCCGATGCAAATTATCGCCGAAGTAAAAGACATACTCACCAATTTTTCGAAGTACGCTAAATTCCTCGACATCCGTAAACAAGAAGCGAAACTCGTTGATCAAACGATACAGAAAACATTGAATGATTAGATTCTTTTGTGAAGCAATAAATCTTATTTGCGAAGTTTATTTAACCCCCTCATATTGAGGGGTTTTTTATTTCACTAACAATTCTTCGATAACTGCTTTACACTTTTTAACTTCCTCGGAATTGAGTTGCCCTAACTTTTTTAGAATTCTGCTTTGATCAATGGTTCTGATTTGATCAAGTACAATCCAGCCAGGGATACTGAGAGATTTGGTATAAATTCTTGTTGGGTAGGACTTGGATGTGCTTGTAATTGGAGCAATGATGAGGGTTTTTAATTGCCGATTGATTTCGTCAGGTGAGATCACGAGACATGGTCTGGTTTTGTTGATTTCGCTTCCCATGGTAGGGTCTAGATTCACCAGCATTAAATCGTACTGTAGAAATTTCATTAGTCGAAAATTTCGTCTTCAAAAACGTCATCTATGATTAAATGATCATCGCCATTGGCGTGCATTTGCTTAAAGGCTTCTTCCCAACCTTCTCTTACTTTTTTAATTGGCTTGAGCGTAATATCGTGCTCATTTAAAATGATTTCCATTTCTCCTTGAATATTGTATTTATCAATAATTGATTTAGGAAGTCGAAGACCTTTCGAATTTCCAATTTGAATAATAGATACACGCATAAGTAATTACAAAGTAATTACAAAATTAACGATTTTATCCTTCTTCAAAAATAAATCTTTGTCAGAAAAGTTAATTCAGTAGAATTACGGGAGGTATTTAGATTTCAACTCTTCCAAATTAAAAACAGCAAGCCACTGAAAAAGAAACCGATGCTTCGGCGGAAGATGGTGACGCGGCGTAGCATTTTCTTGTCGTAACCTTCGAGTTCGATATCGTAATCTTCGTAATCATCTTCCATAGACTCGAAATCTGCTGAATTGCTTTCATAAATGAGTTCTCCCTCATAGTGGTCGTAAATTTCTAGCGTGGAATATTCAAATTGGTTTTCGATTCGTTCTTCCCAACATTGTGGTTCGCTAACTGAAGTATAATTTTCTATTGAAACGTGGTTGAGGTTGTTGGACTCGCATATAAAGCTCGGTAAGGTTTTGAGGTTCGCTTTTAAGGATAATTGAAACAATTCAGGAACGGCCACAGTTGTGATGCTTTCCAATGATGGCGTATTCAAATCTATGATGGCGAGAAGTGGTAGCGTGTCCACAAAAATCAGCTTCTTTAAAACTTGACTTTCAATGGATAAAATTTCGAGATTTTTAAAATTGGGTAAAACCAAGATGCTGTCGACATATTCAAAGTCAAGGCTCAGCAGCTCTTGTTGGGTATTTTGTTTACTAGAAAAAAAATCGTCGATGTCTTTTTGATGGATGTTTTTGCCCGTGAAATAACCTTCCGACAGGGTAAACTGCCCGAAAGCGATCAGCGAAAAGCAACAAAAGACTAGTAGAGTTTTCAATTTCATAGCCTAAGAATGAAAGCGTTTATTTTTTTTGAAAGGTACTCCTTTTTTGAAGTTCAAAATCTTTTGCATATCGATATCTTGCTAACTTTAAACAAAAACAAACTATGAAAAAACTACTTCTACCTATTTTATTATTTTGTGGTGTCCATACACTACACGCTCAATTGAGCTTTGACGCACAGGTGAAATATGCCTACAGTTCGAGTGCTTTGTTCAACAAAAATATCTCTGATTTAGGAGCTTCTCAGGATTATGACTTTGCATTCAATTCAAATTATGGTGCAGCATTGAATGTGAATTATGGAAAAATTGGCATTGGTGCCGAACTTCTGTTAGGATCATTGAAAGGTGCCTATCAAGGTGTTGTGGCAAATTCGTCCTATACATCTGAAGTGAATTTGAACATAACCCAAATTCCGGTTTATCTTAGAGTGGGTGGTGCAAAGGGATCTTTTGGTGAGTTTGGCATGGTGCTACACAATGTAAAAGATGCAACTTACAGCGCTAACAATGACGTGAATTTGTCTAATTATTCTTTTGATGCAACGGCACGCTACCAAAGCTTTATGGGTTATATGGTCGGTGTTGGTGGCAGAATGAGTTTGCCTAAAATTCCAGTTATGCTTTCCATTAGTGCAAGATTCATGTATAGCACAGCTGATGCAAAAGGTGTTGATGCACTTGGCCTACCTTTGGATGGCTACCCAACGTATTACAATACCAATGCAGCCTCAGTAGGCTTACATGCTGGGCTTGTTTATAGCTTTGAATAACAACTCAATAGAAATAAAAAAAGGCGCCCGAAAGGCGCCTTTTTTATTGGAGAGATTTTGTCTCTAGTTCTTTACAAGATGAACAAAGCCGTGTAAAGTATAAAGCGTTTTTTCTTTGTTGTCGTATTCGTATTTTTCACTGTTTGGCGTGGCTGTATAGAAATAGACACCCTCTTCGAGTGGCTTGCCACTTTGGTCTGTGCCATTCCAGTCGTTTTGATAGTTGCTATTTTCATAGATGAGGTTACCCCAACGGTTGAAGATCTGAATACTTACTTCGGTGTAGTCTTCTTTGTTTTTAATGACTAAGAGGTCATTGATGTTGTCATTGTTTGTAGTTAGGACGTTTGGCACCACCAACGGACATTGGTTGTAAACGCGCACAACAGGTGAGGTGACAGATTTTGCACATTGGTCCATGACATAAACCTGGAAGTTATTGAGGTAAGGCTGCAAGATATTTGGAGCCACAAAAACGGTATCGTTGTTCGGGAAATTGCCCGGCCCCCACAAGTAATTGTACGGTGGTATACCATCGATAACGGTACAGAAAATATTGGTGCCTTCACCAAAATCTGCACAAACATTGAGTGAATCAACCGCACCAATGCTCATTGGAACATAATCGATGATGTTCAAGGAGATTGAGGTAGTGTCAAACGTGCCGTCACAAGGGCTTGGAACAATTACATTGAAGTTTACGGTTTCAGTGCCTTCTGTGATGAGGTCAAGAATGGCTGAAATCCCGATTGTATCAGAGGCAACCCCTGCAGGGATAATGAGTGTGTCGTTGATGAACGGGTAGTCATCGCCATTTGTTGCCGAACCACTAAGGCTAATAAATACCATAAGATTGGACGTGAGGTCGGTTCTTTTGACGATAAAGCCTGCAAAACCACAGTCTTCGATAAGTTCTGTTGGCCCAGTCACATCGACTTCGATAGGCACCTCGATTTGGCATGCCACTACGCGATATCCAAAAGTTCGGATTTTGGTGTTGATTAAAACACCGTTGCGCCATTCTTTAACCGCAACTCCGGCCACAAAGTTTCCAATGAGGTTAGGCGTGAAGGTCATCATGCCCGTAACAGGATCAATGGTAACACTTGAACCAGCTCCAAACGGAACAAATTCAGTAAAAGTTGGGTTCCAACTAACAGGGGTGTATGGTGCTGCCGTTTCTGGGTCAGGCACTACGTTGGTAAGGCTTCCACCAAGGAACGGAGACATCAGTTCATAACTCAAGGAGTCGCCATCAGGGTCGTATGCAGAGTGGTCAAAGTCAAGTGTGTTTTGTGAACACAAAACAAGTGGTGGGTAATTGATAAAGCGCGCACCTTGATTGT
>JBEDCS010000136.1:0-3350 GCA_041176605.1 Bacteroidota bacterium | reverse complement strand
CTTGTTTTGGTTAAACTTGTTTTTGAGGTCGTCAAAGCTCAATTGATCAATCATAGTTTCAAATTTGAAACGCAAATATAAGTGATTTTGGGAAACTTAATGCGTATTTTTGCGCTATGTTCAGATTGTCTACCTCCAAAAAGCTGCTTTCAATTGGTTTCTTTGTGCTTCTTGTTCCTCAGTTTTTTGCCCAAACTGGCATTCCACTTACCGGTAAAATCATCGCCCAAGAAGACGCTAAAGCACTTGAATATGTTTCAGTAAAGGTCTTTAAACAAGCCGATTCTTCATTTTTTGCAGCTACCGTCAGTAAATCAGATGGTAAATTTGAATTATCGGTTGTTCCCGGTAAGTATTACCTCAAATTAAGTTTAGCAACTTATGAACCTGAATTAATTGAAGGTATTGAAATAACGCCACAACAAAATAATGTCCATTTAGGCACTATCCGATTCCAAAAACAAAAGGTCCAGGATGTAAAAGACATCGTCGTCAAAGGGTCCAAAGATGTCATGGAAGCTGGCATTGACAAAAAAGTATACAATGTAGCCGAAGACCTCAACGTGAGCGGCGGAACAGCCAATGATATTCTCAACCGCTTGCCATCTGTAGAAGTAGATCAAGAAGGGGGTGTATTATTGCGCGGTCAAGGCGGTGTAACCATTCTTATCGACGGAAGACCAAGTTCTTTAAGCGGCGGAAATGGTAAGACTTTATTAGATGCTCTACCAGCCAATTCCATAGAACGCATTGAAATCGTGACCAATCCATCGGCCAAGTATGACCCAGACGGCACCTCAGGTATCATCAATATTGTACTCAAAAAGAACAAGCTTTTAGGCTTCAACGGTATGGTTTCTACCAATTTAGCTACAGGAAATCTCCAAACAGGAAACGTTGGTGAAGGCAATTTGTCTTTGAGTTACCGCAACGGCAACATCAATGTTTTTGGTACTTATAACGCGAGGTATTTAGAAGGATACCGCAATAACTACAACGATATCATCCAAGGTGAAGGCAGCAATATTTTTATTTTAGATCAGAATAGAGTCGGGGCAGATCTCGATGCCGGCCAAACTTTTCGCTTCGGCACAGATATCAATTTAAACACAAGAAATTCCCTTGGTTTCATCGTGACCGGTGCTACAGGCCGCCGTGACCGCACTGGCTTGCTTTGGAACGGTCAACTCGACACCAATGGTCAAGTCATTGATTTATGGAGTCGCAGTTCATATGACCCTTCCAATCGCACAAACTATGACCTCAGTTTCAACTTCAAGCACGATTTCAAAGAAAACCGTGGCAACCTGATGCTAGATGTCAATCAATCCATAGGCACCGAGCACACGCAAGGTTTTTATGCCAACACTTATTATACGCCTGATACCACTGCGTTAAGTCAGGCAAAAATTGAACAGCAACTTTTCAATACAGACAAAAACCTGATCACAACCGCACAAGCTGACCTCACATATTTATTTCCAGACCTCGGTATCCGCACAGAGGCGGGCGTTAAAGCAATTTTAAGAGATCAACTCGTAGACACCTATTCGGAATCCAAAGACACGCTAACAAACCTATTTATTGAAGACACTTTGGCTAATTTTTTATACGGTTACAAAGAACAAATTTTCAGTGCCTACGGTATGGTTGGCAAACAGTTCAATCGTTTTAAACTACAAGGAGGTTTACGCCTAGAACAAGCTTATCAAATACCCAACCTCATTTCCGACTCTATCCGCATTGTCAATGACTACTTTAATTTTTTCCCGTCGGCACACATGCGTTACGAGCTCAAGCCTAAAACCGAACTTAGCCTCAGTTATTCCAGAAGAATCAAGCGTGCTGCGGCAGATGAACTCAATCCATTTACCAATTACTCAGACCCTTATAATTTGCGCGTCGGAAATCCATATCTCAGCCCTGAGTTCATTCATTCCTTTGATTTGGGCTATTCTCTAGAAAAAAAGCGTTTTTCGCTCACCTCATCGCTGTATTACCGAAATTCTACCGGAGTCATTAGCAGGGTGAAAGAGTTTTATAATAACGGTACAAGCGCAGTAACCTTTATGAATATTGCTCAAACTAAGTCCTTGGGCTTCGAGTCTGTACTCATGTTTAAGCCTATCCCTACATTGCGCAGTACGGTCTCCTATAATGCCAATTATACTTGGTACATCACCAATCAAGCGTCATTGCCAAACAGACAAGGATTCAATCACAATGTGAAGTGGAATACTTCTTATGAATTTTGGAAGAAAACCGCAACAGTTCAACTCAGCGTCAATTACAATGGACAAAGAGTTACTGTTCAAGGTATTGCCCAAAGACAAGGTCCTGTAGATATCGCTTTTGAAAAGAAATTTTCAAACGGTAAGTGGACCGTCGGGACACGTGTAACCGATGTTTTCAATAAGCAAGGATTTTACTTTTTAGTAGATAGACCAGGAGTGCAACAAGTTGGTGAGTTCAAGTGGTTGACACGCAGAGTCTATGTTTCAGCCATCTATAAGTTTGGTAAACTAGAGATCTCTAATAAGGCCAAGGGTTCTGGCTTTGAGGGCGGTGGAGACCTTTAACCAATAGTTTTTATTATTCAGTTTTCAATTTCTTGAATGCTACTTGCATTCTCTTGATTTCTAGCTGTAATTGCGGGTATTTAAGAAGACTTTGCTTGAATTGCATCTTCTTGAAAGAAATCTCGAGACGCTCATCCCGACACAATTGATCGAGTTGCGTATAAAAGGATTGCGCATCTAAAATTTGCGAAAGTTTAACTGAAGACGGCTCTGTTTCTAAAATTTCAAATTCATTCCAAAATTGGTACCACTCAAGGTGTAAATCTTTGGCTTGCTCAATTACGATCAATAGCTCATTGGCGTCAACACAATGAAACAGCGCCTTTTTCAAGCCTGCACTTTGGTGTTGATAAATCTTTAAATTTTCAAGCAAAATCCTGAGCTCTATGTCGTTGGTAACGATTTTCAGTAAAGAAGAATTAGCGCTCGAAATTACATTTTTTTGCTGCGGTGGAGTACTTGGGAATTCTTCTGAAAAAACACCTTCAATCTTAGTAAATTGAAGGCATTCTTTTTCAAATTTAGGGTATAGCAAAAGTTGCTCAAAAGCACGGTAGAAACGTTGCTTGAGCTCGAAAAAACCGGCTTCAAGCGCATCTTGAATCGTTTCGGTATCTGGGGAATATTCTTTAGAAAAACCAAGCAATAAAAGCGCCTCTTGGCGTGTCATTTCTTTTGGTTTTTACGCATCCGTAAATTGAGCATTTCTACAGCTAAGGCATAAACCAACGCAAAATAGATGTAGCCCTTTTGTAAATGTTCGCCGAATGC
>JBEDCS010000135.1:0-4235 GCA_041176605.1 Bacteroidota bacterium | reverse complement strand
TCTTCGTTTATGTAAGTGCATGAACCAATGGCAAAAGATAAATCTATCGCTTGCTTTTTGCTGCTAAGCTTTTCCTGCGTTTTAAAAACTTGAGATCCAAAAGGCGTTTGGGTTTGATTGTCAAGAATAACCCGATATTCATAACTTCGACCAGGATTTAGGTTTTGAAGTACAGCTTTGCTTGTAAACGCTAATGCTTCATTAGTTTGTTGCGTGGGAGTAACGCGCCACTTTTTTTGACTTCCTGCTATGCGATAAGCAAATTGCACTTTTTGGCTAGACTCAGTTTGCACCCAAAGTGCCACTTCTTTTTGATGGACATAACCAATCATTGGGCCGTTTTGAATTTGCGTAAAAAATTTGCTGCAGATCAGACATTGAAATAATACAAGTAGGAATTTTTTCATGTTTTAAAATTCGGAATGAATTGTCAATTATATGTAAACTCAAATCTATTAAAAAAAGAAGCGCTATTTTTAACACACATCAACAACAATTGAAATATGAAACCAGAAAGTCTCATGATGAGCCATGGCTATAAGCCAGAGTTGAGTCAGGGTGCGGTGAAGTGCCCAATTTTTTTAACTTCCACCTTTGTTTTTAAATCTGCCGAAGAAGGTAAAGATTTTTTTGAGCTTGCTTACGGTCATCGACAAAGCAAGCCAAATGAAGAACTTGGGCTAATTTATAGCCGTATTAACAATCCGAATCTTGAAATTCTAGAAGATCGTTTGACTTTATGGGATACTGCTGCTGGTTCTGCTGTTTTTGAATCGGGCATGAGTGCTATTTCAACGGTGTTGTTAGAGTTTTTGAAGCCGGGATCATTGTTGCTTTATTCAGCACCGGTTTATGGTGGTACACATCATTTTATCCACCATGTCTTGACAAAATTTGGAATTGAAGCCGTGGAATTTGGTGTCAATGACAGCCCTGACGAAATCATTCAAAAAATAGAAGCCAGTGGAAAAGCAAAAGAGTTGGCGCTGATTTATATTGAAACTCCCGCCAACCCTACCAACGACCTTTTTTCTATTTTAGATATGGTCGATTTGGGTGAAAAATACAGTTTGCAAAATGGCAACAAGGTGTTTGTAGCAGTTGACAATACCTATCTTGGTCCACTGTGGCAAAAACCTTTAGCATTGGGTGCTGACATCACGGTTTATTCTGCAACTAAATACCTAGGAGGCCATTCAGATTTGATTGCTGGAGCAGTAATGGGCACTGCAGAAGTCATTACGCGCGTCAAAACACTCCGTACTTTTTTAGGTAATATGATTTCCCCTCACACCGCCTGGATGCTTTTGCGCTCGCTAGAAACGCTTCAAATTAGAATGGAACGCCAGCAAGCCAATGCTATAGAAGTAGCTCAATTCCTTGCCAAGCACCCAATGGTCGACAAAGTTTATTTCTTAGGCGATGGTGGCCTGGTATCTGAAAAGTCCTGGCATATATATCAAGAACAATGTCTGGGACCTGGCGCCATGATTAGTTTTGACATTAAAGGCGATGAACAAAAAGCTTTTGCATTTCTCAATAAGTTAAAACTATTTAAACTTGCTGTTAGTTTGGGCTCTACCGAAAGTTTGGCTGAGCACCCTGCCACCATGACGCATGTCGATATTCCACAAAGCGACAAAATAAAGATGAATATTACCGAAAAACTTATTCGTCTGAGTATTGGTGTCGAAGATCCTCAGGATTTAATATCCGATATCAAGCAAGCCTTCGAAGCATAAAAAAAAGGGAGTCTAAAACTCCCTTTTAAAATAAATAGACTCCTATCTTGAGGTCTAGGCCTTACCTGGCAAAATCTTAGCCCAATACATCCATGGTAAAACATATTTTTTAAGCAAAAACATGCTCCAGCGCTCTTTACTTTGATCAAAAGGAAAGGTTTCTTGTGGTTTATTAATTTCAATTTGTTATGTAACGAATGTTCACTTTTTTTAAAAAGTAAATTGTAACATATGTTACATAAGCTTCTAAAACACCTTTACTTCTTACAATCCTTATTATATTTGAAAATGAACCCAAAACAAGCCCCCAAATGGAAACTCATGATACTGACATGGTTGTTCATATACCCACTTATCAATGTGCTTTTCTTCTTGCTTTTTCCGCTCATGAAAGAATGGCATCAGTTGCTCAAAACACTCACCTTGACCTTGATTCTTGTGCCACTAATGGGTGCTTTTTTGCCTAAATGGCGCGGTTTGTTTAAAAATTGGTTGCAAAAATAAAGGATGAAAGTTGTGCAAATAGAGCAGTTTGCCTTGCAACTGGATGGCAAGAAAGTGCAAGAGTATACCCTTGCTAATGCCAATGCTCAGGTTCAAGTCAGCACTTTTGGAGCTACACTCAAAAGTTTCAATATCTCGTGCCCCGGTTTTTCTAGTCGCGATATTGTACTCGGATATCAAGACTTTGAGAGTTATCAAAAGGCATTTGAGCAAAGCGGTAATGCTTATTTTGGTGCCATTGTTGGGCCTTTAGCTGGTCGCATCTCGCATGCAAAAATTCCATTTAAGGAGGGTGTCTTTGAATTTGAACCCAATGAGGGTAAGCATCTGCTGCATGGTGGTGCGAAATGCTTTTCTAATACCAATTGGGAGCTTGTTTCTTTGCAAGAAGCACCGTTTCCGTGCGTAACACTTGCGCTTGAAACTAAATCAAGTCAAGTTGATCTTCCTGGAAATTTGAGGTGTGAAGTAACGTATTGCCTCAAAGATTTTGCGTTGGAATTACACATTGAAAGCATTGCACTTGAAGATACCCTCGCTAATCCGACACAACATTCTTATTTCAATCCGAATGGGCATCACGGTAGTGTTTTGGATACAGAAGCTTGGATAGCTTCAGATTCATATATAGAACTCAATAAAGAGAAATTGCCTACTGGCCATATTCTTCCATTAATTGGCGATACTTCTCCTTCTTCTTCTAATTTGGGCTACCCACTCCATTCGATATTTGAAGGGCTAGATCATTCTTTTATATTGAATACGAAACAACAACAAGCTCAACTCATTGCAGCAGATGGGTTCGAACTCCGATTTGACACCAACCAACCGGTTATTCAAGTTTATGTAGGAGGAGCGGTTGCGTTTAAAGGGAAAGAGGGGCTGGAATATCACAAGTATGCCGGGATTTGTTTGGAACAACAAGCAGAACCAGATGCGCCGAATCAGCCAAATTTTAGCGATATTTATCTTCGCAAAGGTCAAAGAAAGACCAATAGCCTACTGATCAATTTTGAACAAAGCAAATGAAATTAACACCTTTCCTTCTACTTTTTTTTTCGTTTACGCTATTTGCCTGCAAAGAAAAACCTAAACCAAAGCCACCGGTAACGCCACCACAATCTACCTTTTTTAAAGGGGCAGACATCAGCTGGTTGGCACAAATGGAAGCAACAGGTTATGTGTTCTACGATGAAAATGGCAATGTTTCAGATTGCCTAGATTTACTCATGGCCCGCGGCATCAATGCCATCCGTTTGCGTGTATTTGTACATCCTAATTCAGATAAAATCAATGGGCATTGTAGCCCTCAAGAAACTGCCGTAATGGCGGCAAGAGCAAAGGCGAAAGGCTTGGAGGTAATGATTGATTTTCATTATTCAGATACTTGGGCAGATCCTGGCCACCAGGCCAAGCCTGCCACTTGGGCTGCAGTACCTTTTGCTGCACTCAAAGATTCAGTTTATACACACACCTACCAAACCATACAATTATTGAAACAAGCCGGCGTTACGCCTAAATGGGTTCAAATTGGCAACGAAATACCGAGCGGTATGCTTTGGCCAGATGGCCACGTCAATAATCCATTACAACTTGCACAACTCATCAACTCGGGTAATCAAGCTGTTAAAGATATTGATACCGCTATCCAAACGATAGTGCACATCGATCAAGGCAATGATAACGGCCGATTCAGGTGGTTCTATGACCTCATGCAACAAAACGGCGCACAATTCGATATCATTGGCGCTTCTTATTATCCTCATTGGCTTGGCACAGATTATACGGTTACGATTTCTGACCTTGGTGATAACTTAAATGATATGGTTGCGCGCTATAACAAGCCCGTCATGATCGTAGAGGTTGGTGGTGATTACTGGCAAGTTCAAAACTCAAAGGATTTGCTTGTGGCCACTATTGGTGAGGCCTTGGATGTACCTAATAAGCAATGCTTAGGCGTATTTTATTGGGAACCTCAAGGAGCCAAAC
>JBEDCS010000134.1:0-2544 GCA_041176605.1 Bacteroidota bacterium | reverse complement strand
CTGTAACCCGGAACCAAACCACCCCCAAAGAAACTAAGCATGGACGCCGTGTTCACAATACAACCGCGCCGAGCTTTAAGACCTTCGCGGGCAGCAGAACAAACACGCATCGTTCCATTGAGATTGATATCGACTGTGCGTGCAAATGCTTCGGGCTCTAACTCAAGTGCGCGCTGAATAACACCAGCACAATTGACCACGACGTCTAGCTCTGAAAGTGCACCCACCATGGTTTGAACAGCTGAAAGATCTCGAACATCAAGAACACGAAAATCAATGCCGACATTTGCAGATTTCTTAAAAGCATTTTGAACTTCTAAATCGGTGGCACCGGTTGCTATCACTTGTGCACCTTCAGCTTGAAATGCTTGTGCAATAGCTTCGCCGATGCCACTTGTGGCACCTGTGACAAATATCTTACGGACCATATTGCTCATTCTTCTTTGTCTCAAACTAAGTTTATTTAGATTCTAATTTTCGCCTCGAAGAGATCATAGTTGTCAATTGAATCGCTCTTAGCCTCGACTAAGCCAAATGCGATAACTCCAAGGCGATCATTGAATTGATTTGTAAATGTTTTGATGCATCAGACGAAAACACCAATTGTTTTAAAAAAGCTTTTCGCCCAATCGAAGTTGAAACGGTTTGATGCGCGGAAAAATTGATTATCCTCCACTCTTCTGCAAGTGAATTGCCCAATTCAGGACCGAATTTAGTTGTAGCACTTGCCATGACATCGGCTTCATTGAGATAGACATTTAACCAGTCTTGGTCACATTGAAATTTTTTGCCTTTAACTAGCTCATGATTTTTTTGAACGAGTGCAAAATCCGATCCCAAAATGGCACACTCTAAAGTTTTACACCAATGGCTTTTCACTTGGTGAGTTAAAAGAAACGGTTGTATCTGTTGCATGGTCTTCAACTCAATATCTGATTCGAATTGATTGACCTTTCCAGGATGGTCAAAATCGTGAGCAATCGCAGAGAGAATGGCACAAGCAATCCATTCTTTATCTAGGTCACCTTGAATTTTCGATTGAATGCATATCAAAACACTTAAAGAAGTTAACACATCCGCAGTGTGCAATCTGTTGTGATATTTGGGTTCAGTTTCTACTGAGCTTTGCGAACATTGAAATTCAATGCGCTCAGCAATAGCTTTTGCAGCCAAAAGCATCTGACTTGCATCAGATGGCAAAGTTGTTGCGGATAAATGCAAAAAATCAACACAACGACTCAACAAATAAGGCAGTCCAACCCATTCACTTTCCCATGACTTGCGAAGTACTGCAAATGACTTTTCTAGACAAATACTCCAATCGGCATTTTCGGCCAAAAGGTATTCATTGAAGAGAGACGCCTGCATATGACTATTCATGAATATTTGATTGCATTATTCATCACTTGTTGTAGCAACAAACCCTCCATGATCACAACAAGTAATGGGGAATAACTGGAAAGCAATTCAACTGCCTCGTCATTTTGGATCATTTTGCAAACAACATCTCCTTTTGCTCGAATTGATGCACCTCGAACACCGCCCTTTAAAATGGCAGCCTCACCAAATGACTGTCCTTGGGGAATTTTTCCAAAGACTTGGTCTGCGCCATTCAGCAGCTCAACTTCGCCTTGCTGCAAAAAGTACAAGTGTGTTGCTTGATCTCCAATTTTACAAATGTATTCGCCATCTGCAAAATTGATTATTTGAAAATTACTCATAGGTCACCTTCTTCGCTTTAGGCTGCTAAATTTCGCTTGATGATTGTGACCAGAATAGCTTTTAATTCAGGAGGTAGCACATTCATGATCGCGTCAACTTTGTGAAAAGGAATAATCTTTACCTGTATAGAACTTAATGTCGTTGCGGTGTATCTGGACGGCATACCGACCATGCCCTCTGACAAACCCAAAACAGAACCTGCACCCAACTTATAAATCTTTTCACCCTGCTTAATTTGCACCTCACCACTCACGAGAAAATAGGCTTCATCGAATTGTTCACCCGCTTTAATCAAGCTCTTTTGCGGAAGATGCATTGTTGTATTCAATAAGTGCGTATTCAGTAAAGCAAGAAAAAGCCTCTCTTCACCCTTTAACTCGCCAGCACTGATCGCGTCACTTCCTTCTTTAGATTTTAAAAAATTCGTTCCAAATTTAGACAGTTTTTCGCTGTCAACTGCAAATAGTAGGTTGAGGTCAGTCATAAAAATGTATACAAAGAGTTAACTTATTTGTGAAGTTAAACATATTTACCTTCCCAATCTTACACAAGTGGATTCATGGAAAACGCTTTGCATCGACTAATGAAAATGATGCGTGCGAGATCTTCTTTCATGTTTGTATTCTCCCGTTAACGTAAGAGGTAAGCATTGGCCCCAATCCTTTGCATTTAATCAGTTCTCTCTCTTCTAAGACAAAATGTTCTTTAAGCAACTCATGAGTGATGGCGCTGACTTGAATCCGCCCCCGCTTGGACTTCTGTAAGCGGGGTTTGGCTGTCTAAAAATCCTTGGCTACATAGTGTAAGAGTTTGTTTGTCAAC
>JBEDCS010000133.1:0-34666 GCA_041176605.1 Bacteroidota bacterium | reverse complement strand
TTTGGGGTGTCGGAGGGCAAATACTGAATGAATCTGTCAATAAAATAGGGCGGCGCATTTCAGCGGTGATGTCTTCAAGTTTTGGCGTCGGCATGGGGAATTTCAGAACGATGGCTGCATCGGGTTATACGGATACCGTTACGAGCCCAATGTATCCTTATTGGGTTTTTGAAAAAATTGGTTTTTTCGATGAAACACTGATTCGAAACCAGGATGACGACTTCAATTTTCGCATTACAGAAGCAGGCGGCAAACTCTTCCTGATCCACGACATCTCTTTAAAGTACTATGTAAGAGCAACCGTTGGCGGCCTCAGAAAACAGTATTTTCAATATGGTTATTGGAAAGTTTTTGTCAATCAAAAACACGGAAAAATGACAACCATCAGGCAGCTCTTCCCGCCTTTGTTTGTCTTCTATTTAGCTTCGCTCAGCCTTCTTTTTATTTTGCCAACAATCTTGCAAATCATATACATCATCCCTCTGGGGCTCTATATCTTAGGCCTGATTTATTTTGGCATTCAAGTGAGTGGGCTAGCATTCTTTCAAACTGCACTTTTATTTCCACTCATTCACTTGAGTTATGGCATGGGGTATATTCTTGGTATTTTTGACTTTCTAATCCTAAGAAAAAAACCAAGTGACAAACAAAAAGAACTCTCACGTTAACAATCTTATCTAAATGATCCCATTTTCACCTCCTAGAATTGACCAAGCTGTCATCGACGAAGTTACCGCTGCTTTGAAAAGCGGTTGGATCACTACTGGGCCACGCACCAAACAGTTTGAAAAAGAAATTAGTGCCTATTGTGGCGCCAAAACAACCAATGCTGTTAGTTCTTGGACAACCGGTATGGAAGTCATGTTGCGTTGGTGGGGCGTTGGGCCCGGCGACGAAGTCATTATTCCTGTTTATACCTATTGTGCAAGTGCAAACGTTGTTATACATACCGGAGCAACTGTCATTTTTGTGGACATCAATGCCCAAGATTTCAATTTATCTTTGGAGCAGGTAGCCCAGAAGATTACTTCCAAAACAAAAGTCATCATGCCCGTTGACCTCGGGGGTCTTCCTTGTGACTATCAAGCACTTTATGAATTAATTGATCAGAAAAAACACTTATTTCAACCCTCAAGTCCAGAACAAGCCCGATTGGGAAGAATTTTATTGGCCGCTGATGCCGCGCACAGTTTTGGCGCTTTCTATCAAGGTAAAAGGGTCGGCAGTATCGCAGATATTACCGTATTTTCATTTCATGCCGTCAAAAACCTCACGACCGCAGAAGGAGGTGCAATAAGTTTCAATCTTCCGGACAATTTTGACCACGAAGAAATCTACAAAACTTTTAACATCAAAATATTACATGGTCAATCTAAGGATGCTTTGGCCAAAACCCAAAAAGGCGCTTGGCGCTATGACGTACTTGAGCCCGGATTCAAGTGCAACATGACCGATATTCAAGCCGCCATTGGCCTCATTGAATTGGCCCGTTATCAAGAAAATCTAGACCGCAGAAAAGCAATTTTTGCACAATACGACGCTGCCTTCAATAAGTACAAATGGGCAGATACGCCACTCTATCAAGACGAACACCGTACCAGTTCATATCACCTTTATCAATTGCGCATTCACGACATTACCGAAGCACAACGCGATGCGATCATCCAAGAAATTTTCGAGCACGACGTAGCGGTGAATGTCCATTTTCAACCTTTGCCATTATTGAGTGCATACAAGAATCTAGGATACCAAATTTCTGATTATCCGCAAGCCTTTAGCAACTACTCCACTGAAATTTCTTTACCTGTATACTTTGATCTCAACGATGCGCAGGTCCAAATTGTTATCAACGCGGTTATTGCTTCGGTTGAAAAAATATTGGGCTTACTAAATTTTTCCCATGACTAAAATTTTTCTAGTTCTAATTTCTTTTCTCCTATTTCCTTCCTTGTACAACGCTCAGGATTGGCCTATTAAAGGAACACATGCTTGGCCCAATGACAAAGACTTCAACGATACTTGTGAGGTCATTCCACTTGGCGTTGATTTTGGGCTTTGCTCTATGGCGCTCGGTTGGGCACTTACAGATTCTGGTTGTGTGGTACTGTCTGGCTGCGGCTGGATTGGTAGCGATGGTATCGACTACACAAGCTCATTTTTTTCATCCTCTTATGAATGCAACAGTGCTTGTTTGCAAGATACCGTGGTTATGTTGAGTTGCATCGATTCTAGCCTTATCAATTTACAAGTCATGTGTCCAGGAATTTTTGAACCAGTTTGTGGCTGTGATTCTGTAACTTATGAAAATTCATGTGTAGCTACCAACTATTTTGGTGTCAGTTCATTTTACCCAGGTGAATGCGCTACAAGCAAGGTAAATCAATTAGCCAAACAGCCAAGGCAAGTTTTTCCAAATCCTAGTAACGGTACTTTTTGTCTAAGCCCGCTGCAATTGGGCTCCGATCTTCGTTTTTATAATTTATATGGTCAACTTGTTTTTCAAGTTATTGCGCAATCTACTGAAATAAAAATCGAACTCGAGCATTTGCCAAAAGGCTACTATTTATTCACAATTAATGACGGATTGAGTCAAAAATTACTGATAGAATAGGCTAAAAAAAGAGCAAGGAATTACAATTCAGGGATTTTACTGAAACAAACGGCAAGGCAAGTAGGGAACTTTGAGGCAAATTCAAGCCTATGTTCATCAAAACCTACTCTAGCGCAGTTTTTGGCATCAGTGCCACCACCATTCAAGTTGAGGTCAATATTGACGTCGGGATCAACTTCCACTTGGTGGGCTTGCCAGACGTCGCTGTTCGCGAAAGTCATCAGCGCATCAAAGCTGCATTTAAGAATAACAAACTCCATTTTCCGGGCAAGGAAGTCACCATCAATATGTCTCCGGCCGACATCCGCAAAGAAGGTTCTGTTTATGACCTCCCCATTGCTATCGGCATTTTAGCCGTTACCAACCAAGTTAAGGCCGACAAACTCCCCGATTATCTTTTATTAGGTGAATTATCATTAGACGGCACCATTCAAAAGACCCGAGGCGTTTTAGCTATTGCCTTGCAAGCTAAAGCAGAAGGATTCAAAGGGCTTATTGTACCTTATGAAAATGCTTCAGAAGCCGCAATTGTGAGCGGTTTAGAAATCTATGGTGTACACAGCATTCGCGATGTTATTCTTATTCTAAATGGGAAAAAGAACGCGCTCAAAGTTGCCACCATTCGCATGGAAGACATTCAGCAAGAAAATCTATTGGCAAATCCTGACTTTTCAGATGTCAAAGGTCAACTCCATGTGAAGCGTGCATTTGAAATTGCTGCTGCCGGAGGGCACAACCTCATCCTGATTGGCCCACCAGGAGCAGGAAAATCAATGATGGCCAAACGCCTGGCTGGCATCTTGCCACCAATGTCTTTAGAAGAAGCCCTAGAAACCACAAAAATCCATAGTGTTGCTGGAAAAAATCGCCAGACGGGCATTGTGGCCCAGCGGCCCTTCAGAAAACCACATCACACCATTTCAGATGTTGGTCTTATTGGCGGGGGTGCCTACCCGCAGCCCGGTGAAATCTCATTGGCGCACAATGGTGTTTTATTTCTAGACGAATTACCTGAATATAAACGACATGTTTTAGAGGTCTTGCGGCAACCTTTAGAAGACCGAGAAGTGAATATCTCTCGAGCGCGATTTTCTATTGATTTTCCTGCCAACTTTATGCTCGTTGCGGCCATGAATCCGTGCCCTTGCGGTTACCATAATCATCCAGAAAAAGCGTGCAGCTGCCACCCAAATGCCATTCAGCGTTATCTTCAACGGATTTCAGGCCCACTTCTTGACCGCATCGATATGCACATTGAAGTAAGCCCTGTCAAACACCAAGAATTGAATCTGGCACATGAGTCTGAAAAAAGCAAGTATATCAGAACACGGGTCATTGAAGCCCGGAATTTACAAATCAAACGTTACCAACAGACGCCTCAAATTCATGCAAATGCCCAAATGTCCAGAAAAAATGTAGCCCAATTTTGTCAGCTCAATGAGGCCGGCTCCGAGCTCCTTCAAAAAGCCATGAAAAAACTGGGCTTATCAGCACGCGCCTATGACCGAATTTTAAAAGTTGCCAGAACCATAGCAGACCTCGATCAAGAGCCAAACATTTTGGTCAAGCACCTCAGCGAAGCCATACAATACCGTAATTTGGATAGAAGCGCTTAGGCCATTTTGCATAACGGAATTATCAAAACATTTCGTTATCTTCGGGAACTCTTATTCGAACAAATGGTAAAACAGCTATTACTTCCCTTATTCATTCTTATTTGCTCTGCTGTAGCGGCTCAAGATTATACCATTCGTGGGTTTCTTCACGATGCATCAAATGGAGAACCCATCTCTGATGAACGCGTTAAATTACTGCGTCAAGACAGCACACCGGTTGCAGTTGGCTACACCAATATTGCCGGTTTTTTTTCAATTCCAAAATTAGAGGTTGGCTCGTACATTCTTAAGGTGGAAAAAGGCAAATATGAACGTTCTTTTATGAATGTAGAAATCACGCCTGCGAAGAAAATTTATGACATCGGTTCTTGGAATTTGAACTTAAATACACTGCAAGTTAAAGACATTCGGGTCACGGGTGAAGCTAAAAATAAACGGCAACAAATTGGAATGTCCGAAGTTAAAATGGACAAGCAAACAGTTGAGAAAATACCAATGTATGGTGCTGAAAGTGATGTCGTAGGTGCGCTTAGTGTAACTCCGGGTGTTGTTACAACAGGTGACCAAGGAGGTCAATTGTATGTCCGAGGTGGAACACCTATTCAAAACAAGACACTCCTCGATGGCATGACCATCTATAATCCTTTCCACTCCATCGGCTTCTATTCCATCTTTGAAACCGAATTGGTCAAATCTGTAGATATTTACACCGGTGGTTTTGAATCAAAATATGGTGGCCGAATTTCTTCTGTCATGGACATCACCTACCGCGATGGCAATCGCAGTAAGTTTGGAGGTAAAATATCCGCATCCCCATTTATGGCCAAAGCAGTTTTGGAAGGGCCACTCGGAAAGAAAAATAAAGATGGATTATCTCCAGGATCATATATGCTTACCGGTAAACACTCGTTGTTAGATTATACCAGCAAATCCCTTTACCCAACTATCAATGACGGCAATGGCTTGCCATTTAATTTTACTGACCTTTACGGAAAGGTGACTTTCAATGGCGAAGGTGGCTCCAAATTCAGTGCATTTGGCTTTAATAACCGTGACTCTGTTAACTATTCAGTTGCAGACCTTGACTGGAACGCATCCGGTGGTGGTATCAACTTTACGCTTGTACCGAGTAGCTCCCCTATTTTTATTAGGGGT
The DNA here is from genome assembly GCA_041176605.1 of Bacteroidota bacterium. GTDB lineage: Bacteria > Bacteroidota > Bacteroidia > Flavobacteriales_D > Crocinitomicaceae > UBA952. The sequence continues at coordinate 29,284 of JBEDCS010000133.1, read as the reverse complement.
CATGTCAACGGAAGTAATTACGAAACCACATTCCAAGAAATAGGGCAAGAACCTCGCTATTCAAAAATTGGTGGTTTTGACCTTGGCTTTGACTTTACATTCTTTCAGAAAAATGAAAGTGAGCTTAATTATGGGTTTAACCTAAGTGGATTTAACACCCAATTTATCACTTACAATGAATTATCTCGAAAAATTGAGGCTAGTAATTTTACTACGGAAATCGGTACTTATGTCAATTACCGACTAGTCACTCCAAGATGGGTTTACCAAACAGGTTTGCGCATGCAGGTATATGCCTCTTTAAATACAGTTTCCATTGAACCGCGTTTGGGCGCCAAATTCAATGCCACAGACAGATTGCGTTTCAAATTTTCAGGCGGGCGTTTCTCTCAAAACTTTACATCCGCTTCTTCTGACAAAGATATTGTCAACCTTTTCAACGGACTGCTTTCTGCACCAACAAACGTTCAAGACGAATTCATCAACGAATACCAGCAGGTAAGTACCATCAAAAACGGTCTTCAGTACGCTTGGCACGCCATTGCCGGATTTGAATACGACCTCAATAAATATTGGAATGTAAATATAGAAGGGTACTATAAATACTTTGACCAGCTTAGTAATATCAACCCGAATAAACTTTATGCAGATATTGCACAATTTGAACTCATTGATGATGTATTCAAAAAAGATTTTATCATAGAATCAGGACAATCTTACGGTGTAGACGCCCTACTCAAATATAGTAAAAACAGGGTTTTCATCTGGGCGGTTTATTCATGGGGTTACAACACACGTTGGGATGGCTTTTCTGCGTACTTCCCGGTTTTTGACCGTCGACACAATGTTAACCTCGTGGCCTCTTATGCATTTGGTGAAAAGAAAAATACCGAACTAAATGTACGTTGGAATCTTGGTTCAGGTTTGCCTTTCACACCAACCGCTGGATACTACCAATTAGAAAACTTCAGTGAAGGCCTTACCACAGACTACGTTACCAATAACCCAAATACGATTGCAACAATGCTCGGAACCTTTAATTCTCAGCGCTTGCCTTACTACCATCGTCTTGACATCACATTAAAGCATACAATCACAACAAAAGCTAAGAATATTTTTGAATTGGTAGCTGGTGTAACGAACGCCTACAATCGAAATAACATATTCTACGTTAACCGCATCACAAATCAAAAGATTTATCAGTTCCCTGTCCTTCCAAGTATCGGGATGAGTTATAAATTTTAAATTATGGCAAAAATCAGGGCTTTCAAAGCCATTAGACCTGTCAGAGATAAGGTGCATTTGGTTGCTACCCGTCCCTACTATTCTTATAAGAAAAATGTCCTGAAGGCCAAACTTGAAGACAACCCCTTTACCTTTTTGCATATTATCAATCCTGAATTTGGCTCAACCGTCAAGACCAAACCAAATTCTGCGGAGCGCTTTATGCAGGTGCGTCAAAAATTTGAGCTTTTCAAAGAAGCAGGCATCCTTATTGAAGATACAAAAGCACATATTTATATTTACCGCCAAAGTAATCAAGCACACAGTTTCACCGGTTTTTTTGCTGGCGTTAGCGTTGCAGATTACCTCGAGGGCAAAATCAAAATTCATGAAGAAACGCTCACGGCCCGTGAAGACGTTTTTACTAAATACCTAGAAATTGTTGGTTTCAACGCTGAGCCAGTGCTCATGACCTACGAAAGTCAGCCTGGTATTCAGCACTATTTAGACCAATATACCACCACCAGAGCAGAATACGAATTCACGACCACTGACCGCATTACCCATGAAATTTGGCTTATGAATGAAGCTGATTCTCAGGAGATTTGCACAGCTTTTGAAAAAGTTCCGGCACTCTATATAGCAGACGGACATCACCGCTCCGCATCTTCAGTGCGTTATGCGCAAATGCTTCAAGAAAACGGTAAACAGCACCCTGAAGCAGCTCAGTTTTTCTTGAGTTATTTGGTTGATGAAAAAACTGTTCAAATTGCAGCCTTTCATCGACTACTCAAGTCTACCAATGGCCTTGATTTAGTTGGGCTCAAGGCAATTTTAGCCAATGAAGGTGAAATTGAAATGCTTGACCACGCTTGTGTACCTTCTCAGAAACACGATATTCATCTGTACATGGAGAAAACTTGGTTCAAATTCAAGCCTAACCTTAATTTCATCAATGACCAAGATCCGATAGAAGCCCTTGATTCTTTTATCCTCTCAGACCTCATTCTCAAGCCCATATTTGGTATTACAGACCTCAAAACTACCGACCAAGTCACATTTGTGCCCGGTAATGAACCCCTTGAAAAAATGGTAGAGGCAGTGGATAGTAAAAAATATGAATTGGCCTTTTTATTACACCCTGCAAGTATGAAAGATGTTAAGAAAGTTGCCGATGCGGGGCTGAATATGCCGCCAAAATCAACTTGGGTTGAGCCGAAACTCAGAAGTGGATTAACCATATACTCCTTAGAAAAATGATTGCTGAAAAACTGCAAGAACTTCAAGCTGAGCTACCAAAAACTGTTCGTTTGATTGCGGTGTCTAAAACCAAGCCTTCCGCTGCAATTCTTGAGGCCTACGAAGCTGGGCAGCGCGATTTTGGCGAAAATAAAGTTCAGGAATTAGTAGAAAAACATGCCGAACTACCCAAAGATATTCGTTGGCACTTAATTGGGCACTTACAAAGCAACAAAGTCAAATATGCTGCTGAATTTGTGCATTTGATCCATGCCGTAGACAGTCTTAAACTACTCATTGAAATTGACAAACAAGCCAAAAAACATGCCCGCAAACAAAAAGTATTGCTGCAGTTTTACATTGCCCAAGAGGAAACCAAATTTGGCCTAGATCTCACTGAAGCATTGGAACTACTAGAAAGTTCGACATACAAGTCACTACAAAACATTGAAATATGTGGCGTCATGGGCATGGCAAGTTTTACAAATAACGAACAGCAAGTTCAAAAAGAATTTGAACAACTCCGGGAAATCTACAATACGCTGAAGCAGAAATATTTTGCTGCAGAAGACGTATTTTCAGAAATTTCAATGGGCATGAGCGGAGACTACCCCATCGCGATCAAGACGGGAAGTACAATGATCAGAGTAGGAAGCTCTATTTTTGGCGGCCGATAATTTCGCTGAAGAAGCTGTTTAAACCCTAATCTTTTAATCAATCATTGGTATCAAATACCAATTTGGAGATCTGACTAGTGTCAAAGTATTTATTGGCCAGTGCTTGCATTTCTTCACTTGTGATTTTATCAATAGACTGATGCATTTCTGCAATCGTATCAATTTGACCAAAAGCCAACATACTCTTTCCTAAACCTTGCATGAGTCCTGAATTGACATCCATGCCAAGTGCGAGCTGACCCTTGAATTGTCTTTTGGCCTGCAAAAGCTGTTTGGCTGAAAGCGGCTTTTCACGAAGTGATGAAAGTTCTTTATCAATGAGCGTTAGTGTTTTATCGATGTTTTTTGCCTCTGAACCAAAGTATATTTGCCAGTAACCGGTATCGGCAAAAGTGTGGTAATTCGCTTCAATGGCGTAGGCATAGCCATAGCGTTCGCGCACCGATAAATTGAGGCGTGAATTGAGTGCAGGGCCACCTAATATATTGATGAGTAAGGACATCGCGATGCGCTCCTCATTGTGGTAACTTGGGGCCAAGCCGCCAATTACAGCATGCGCTTGGTAGTTGGCTTCTTTTTTACGGTGATCAAAGGGTTGATGCTGCGTAAATGCAATAGGAAGTGGTCTTTGTGCCGTTTTGCGTAAATCGGCCAATGCATTTTCAAGTAATCCTTTGAGTTTGGGCAAGGGCATATTTCCAACGAAAGAAACCACTAAATTATCTGCCGTAAAATATTGTTCGACATAAGAAATGAGATCCTGACGCGTAAAACCAATCACGCTTTCTTTTGTGCCAAGAATATTGAAACCTAAGGGATGGTCCTTGAAAAGCGCATCGTCAAAATCATCAAATATTTTATCAGATGGTGAGTCAAGGTAAGAGTTGATTTCATCGAGGATGACCTCTTTTTCTCTTTCGAGTTCTTTTTCCGGAAAAACAGAGTTGATGGAGAGGTCGGCAAGTAGGTCAATGGCTCTTTTGGTATGCTCTTTAGAAAAAGAGGCATATAAACACATTTCTTCTTTGGCCGTGTATGCATTGAGTTCTCCACCTACCGCATCAATCCTGGAAAGAATTTGCAGCGCCTTGAAACGCGCGGTTCCTTTGAACAAGCAATGTTCAAGGAAGTGTGCCAAACCGGTTTGGTGGGGCGCTTCATGTCTTGAACCAGCAGCAAAGAAAAAACCGAGGTGTGCAACCTGACTAGGTACACGCAAATAAACTAAGCGGGTTCCGTTAGAAAGGACTTCGCAAATAGGCTGGTAAGACTTCATTTAAGGATTGAGTAAGTTAACTTCCCAAATACCATCTTGCAAACTGAAAGATTTACGGTCATGCAAGCGAGAGGGTTGACCTTGCCAAAATTCAAAGTATTCGGCATGCAGCGCATATCCGCCCCAATGTGGAGGTCTCGGCACTTCGTTTGGAAAGAGTTGATCGAAGTGTTCGAATCTTTCAATGAGCACCGACCGAGTTGGTAAAACGCTAGATTGCTCTGAAGCCCACGCGCCAATTTGACTCTCGCGTGGACGACTGGCGAAATATGCATCGCTGATTGTTGAATCTATTGCTTGTACCCTACCTTCTATGCGAATTTGACGCATAAGGCCCGGCCAAAAAAACAGCATGGATACTTTTTCTTGGCGGCTGATGTCTTGCCCTTTATGACTCAGGTAATTGGTGTAAAATATGAACGCTTGATCTTGGAGCTCTTTGAGGTACAATATTCTGGAGCTAATACGGGAATTTTGCCCCAAAGTACTGAGGACAAATGCATTGGCTTCCTTTTCTTGTGCAGCGGCTGCTTCATCAAACCAAGTAGAAAATGCCAAAAAAGGATTTAAACCCAAGACGTCTATCCCTGAAGGATGGTCGAAATCAGCGTGGTTTTCTCGGTATGCTTTGAGCCATTCACTCATAGGTTATTCGTCTTCGTCGTTGAGTTCTTCGTCAAGTTCATCTGTTGAACTTTCAGAATAGGAGTCTGTAAGTGTAGAATCTTGGTCATCAGCAAATACTTCTTCATCGAGGTCTGAACCTGAGGCCGAGAATACTTGGCGAATAGGTGTGTGCTGAACCTCTTCCTCTAAAATTGGCATTTTTTTAGCCGCCGGCGATTGTACGTCTTCTTCTCTGTATGGGAAAATTTCGACAATGGGTGATGCGGTAATAGAAACTACGTTAAAGTCAATCATGAGGGTAGCTAAACTTTCTTCAATGCGCTCATATGCTTCTTTCACATGAGCTGCACTCACCAAAAAGTTTTGAGAAATCGTTTTGGCCTTCTCGCCGTCTTCGTCGATGCGGTCGTAGGTTACTTTACACTTGAACCATTGTTCGGCGTCGTCGTATTGAAAGATGTCGTGTAAATCTGTGCGCGCAATACCCGTTACTTGAAACTCACCTCGGATGCTAGAGCCCAGTTCTTCATAGATACGCGCTTCGGCATCTGTAAATGTCATGGCCGCTAGTAAATAAGGTTCAGAAACCCTTTTAAAAGTGCCGTTTTCTAATTGTTTTGTATACTTGACCTTGACGGTAAACCAACTGTTCATGCGTGTAAAATTAAGAGTACAAAGATAACACGCTTCGCGCAATTAATTGCTACTTCATGAAGCCAAAAGGCAATAAGTCTTTACAAGCATTTAAAATAAAAATTTGGCCATCATTTTGCACCAATAAAACCCTAATTGAACTTGTTTGTCTGGCTTCACTTTCTAGCATCACTTGTCGACAAGATCCACAAGGAGAAACCGCATTTTCTGGGGCAATTAAATCGCCTTGCACCACAATACAAATTGTTTCAATAGCCACATTTGGATGGTTGGCGCCGGCATAAAAAAGCGCTACCCTTTCGGCACAAAGTCCTGATGGATACGCAATGTTTTCTTGATTATTTCCTTCAACTATTTGTCCATTCTCCAGACGCACGGACGCACCTACCTGAAAGCGCGAATATGGCGCATAGGCCCTCGATCTAGCCGCTTTTGCGGCAGTAACTAATTGTTGGTCAGCCGCATTTAACTGCATTTCTGAAGATACGATGTTGTATTGAAGGGTAAACTCTTGATTCATAGGAGCATTTATACGCAAAATCAGATATTTTGTTTCGGGGAATTTATTTGTTTTAAAGCGTGGAAAAACTCGCTTTTTTCGGTAAATTCGCGTTTTACATTTTTATGGATACAAATAAAGCGAAAGCTTCATACGGCGTTGGCATGAGCATTGCAGAAAGCCTCTCTCAACAAGACCTCACTGTCTTGGATCTCGATCAAGTGATGGCAGGTATGAACGCCATTTTTAGTGGCGCTGAACCACTCATGAGCCCTGAAGAAGCTAATTTCGAAATTCAACAATACCTCAACGCGCAAAAAGCGCTCAAATACGAGGCCAACAAACAAGCCGGAGCTGCTTTTCTGAACGAAAATGCGCAGCGCCCTGAAGTGACAACTACTGCAAGTGGGCTTCAATACGAAGTTTTGCAAGCAAGTGAAGGTGAAAAACCGGGCCCAACAAGCCAAGTTACTGTACACTACCACGGCACACTCATCGACGGCACCGTCTTTGATAGCTCCGTTGAACGAGGCGCACCAGCAACATTTGGTGTCAATCAAGTCATTCGAGGTTGGACAGAAGCGCTGCAACTCATGGCTGTTGGCTCTAAATTTCGCCTCAGCATCCCCGAAGACTTAGCTTATGGCGCCAACCCACACCCAGGTGGAGCTATCCAACCATACAGCGCACTTATTTTTGACGTAGAATTAATCGACATTGCCTCATGAAAATTTTAGCACTTTTTACCCTTATTTTAGTTCTTGCCTCTTGTGGCGACGGCGTCGTAACCTTCAAAACTGACAAAGAACGTTATTCTTATTTGCTTGGCGTTGAAATTGCAAAGCCATTCACGACGCAAGCCCCATTCAATCAACTCGACAAAGAACAAATGATTGCTGGTTTTGAAAATCCAGTAAAGGAAGCCGAAATGGAACGCTACTACAAAGACCTTGAACTCGTTTTAGGACAAGGGGGCAAAACCATCAATGAAAAATACAAAGAGAAAGGTTCATTTGCTGCAGGCAAAATCAACCGCGAGCGTTTTGATCATTACTTTCAAGAACTTGATGCGAGTGCACTGATCAACAATGATTTTGTGAAAAAGGGCTTTGCCGATGGCCTCAACAAAAAAGAGACAGAAGCACTCAAAGGACTCGATCGCAAAAAAATTATGGCGGGGTTTGAGGCGCTTATGAATCAAAAATACCAAAAAATTACAGCTGGTTTCAAAGCCGAGGGTGAAGCCTTCATGGCGCAAAACAAAACAAAACCGGGTGTCATCACTACACCTAGCGGTTTGCAATATATTATTGTCCAACCGGGCAAAGGACCAAAGCCAGGACGCGATGCGCGCGTCAAAATGAAGTACGTGGGCATGAACCCAGACGGCAGTATTTTTGACCAATCTCCTGACGGAGAAGGTGTAAGCTTCGGGCTCAACGAAGTTATTCCAGGATGGACAGAAGCCATTCAATTGATGCAAGTTGGTGGAAAAATTAGATTATTTGTACCTCAAGAATTGGGCTATGCCGGCAACCCACCGCAAGGTGCCAACATCAAACCATATTCTCCATTGGTCTTTGAAATGGAACTTGTGGCCATCGAAAAAGCAGTGGCACCTGTTGCACCCACGATGCCTGCTCAAGGAATCAACCCCTAAACGAACAAACATTTGACCCCATGATCAAATACTTCTCTCTTCTTATTCTATTCGTTGTCGGACTGAGCGCTTGCGAAGACGACATCAAACTAGATGGCGACTTTGTTGAAACCGCAGTTGTCTATGGTCTACTCGATCAAGCTGACTCCATTCACTTCATCAAAATTACCAGAGCATTTATCGGCCCAGGTTCGGCCCTTGATAATGCGCTCATACCAGATTCAAGTTATTTCGATCAAGTAGAGGCCACGGTTTCTGAAGTAGTGAACGGCCAGGTGATACGCACCTGGGAACTCCAAGACACCATTGTTCAAGACAAAGACACCAATGGACTTTTCTATGGTCCGGAGCAGAAGGCTTATTACTTTAAAACCTTGCCTACAGGGCCACTCGAAGCAATCCAGACCTCCAGCAATCCATTATTAAGTTCACTTAAGCCAACTGCTACATACCGATTCAAAGCAATCATTAACGGTGGTGAATTCGAAGTAAGTGGCGAAACCGAATTGGTCCATGGCATGACTTCCCCTTCTATTTCGCAAAACTTTACCTTCAAATTTGCAATAGATCCAGGTATATACATCCCGAGTGCCATTGCCATCTCTAATACAGGGAATGCTTACATAGCCAGCACACATCTTGACGTTTTATTCAACGAGCATCAAGGCGCCATTAAAACTGAAAAATCATTCCGTTGGAAACTCGGCGAGGCAAATGTTGAACCCTACAACTCACGCACCTTTACGGCATCTGGTCAAACATTTTTTGACCTCATCAAAGCCAATGTAAGCACAGACCCAACCATTGACAAGCGTACTTTTCAAGGATTCAGAATCATCATTACCGGTGGAGCCGAAGATTTGTATAATTACATGGCAGTCAACAAACCAAGCTCAAGTTTAGCGCAAAGCAAACCAAGCTATACCAACCTGAATGTAACTAACGGGAAACGTGTTGTCGGTATTTTCTCTTCAAGACAAACCGCTACCTACTACAAACCTTTCTATACGTCGCCACAACAAGCTTACATTCGTGCGATCGATAAAAAAACGACGCGTGAATTATGTACGGGCCCAATCACTGGTAATTTACTCTTTTGTTCAAACCACCCTGGTGACAACGTTGTTGGTCAAGAAGAAACATTTGCTTGTAATTAAACACAATGACTGAGCGCGAGACTTTCTTTGCAGATGTCTTGTTGCCTGTCCCAATGCGGCAGGTTTTCACTTACCGAATACCATTTGAATTCAACGACCAAATTCGCAGTGGCCTAAGGGTGTTGGTTCCTTTCGGAAAAAACAAGCTGCTCACTGGCCTCGTGACTAACGTTCATCAGCAAGTACCCAAAGATTACCAAGCAAAATACATCGATACCATTCTTGATGAGCAACCCATCATTACCGGAAAACAACTCGCATTTTGGGATTGGGTAAGCTCCTATTACATGGCGCCCATTGGCGATGTCATGAATGCCGCGCTTCCTGCCAATTTCAAGTTAGCCAGCGAATCCAAATTTTGCATTCACCCAGACAGCCCAAATCCTGATTCTTTTCAATTAGCCAAAAGAGAAATTGAAATTCTAGACCTATTGCGCGTCAACGAAAGTTGCAGCACCAAAGAGCTTTCTGAACTGCTTGGCATCAAAACCATACAGCCTTACCTTAAAAAACTACTGGATCACAAATTGATCGCTGGTTCAGAAGAAGTACAGGAACGCTATACGCCCAAAACACAACTTTTTATTTTTTTGAGTGCAGTATTCCAACAAGAAGATGCCCTGAGTGCCTTACTTCATAACATTGAGCAAAAGTCAAGGTCTGAAAAACAAGTGCAGGCGCTATTACAATTTATTCAATTGGCGTCAGAAGCGGGTGGTCTGCATGCGCCCGTGTCTAAGAGCTTACTGCTCAAGCACGATGTCAGTGCCTCTGCACTTAGTACACTAGAAAAACAAGGTGTCTTTGAAATAGAACGATTGCAAATTGATCGCTTCGATTTAAAATCAGATGATACCGCGGCATTCAAGCCCCTTACTGAAATCCAACAAACGGCTTTAGCTTCCATTGAAAGTGGCTTTATTCAGAAAGATGTTTGCCTTCTTCATGGTGTAACCGGTTCAGGAAAGACCGAAGTCTATGTTCAACTCATTCAGCAATACCTCGATTTAGGAAAACAAGTGTTGTTTCTCATTCCAGAAATTGCGCTTACTACCCAGCTCATTAGCCGTTTGCAAAAGTATTTTGGGCAATTAGTAGGTGTCTATCACAGCCGGTTCAATCAAAATGAACGCGTAGAAATTTGGAACCACGTCTTGAACAATGACCCCCACAAATTCAGAATCATTGTGGGTGCCCGAAGTTCAGTTTTTTTGCCTTTCGCTGATCTTGGACTTGTCATTGTCGACGAAGAACACGAAGCATCTTTCAAACAATACGATCCATCACCGCGCTACAACGCCCGAGATGCAGCCATAGTGCTGGCCAAATTACACGAAGCCAAAGTACTTTTGGGTTCAGCTACTCCAGCCATTGAATCCTATTATAATGCCCTTCAGGAAAAATATCATTTAGTCAATTTACAAGAGCGCTATAAAGGTTTACAATTACCTGCCATGATTTGTGTCGACCTCAAAAGAGAGAAAAAGCTCAAGAACATGCAGTCTCATTTCTCTTCGCTCTTGTTGGATGAAATGCGCACTGTACTCCAGAAAAAAGAACAAATCATCTTATTTCAAAACCGCAGAGGCTATACCCCCATTTGGTCTTGCGAGGTTTGCTCCTGGACGCCACGTTGCCAACACTGTGATGTCAGCTTGACCTACCACAAGCACAGCAATATGCTCAAATGTCATTATTGCAGCTACACCATTCCTCCAATTGGCTCATGTACGGCCTGCGGAAGTAACAGACTACGCATGATTGGTTTTGGCACTGAAAAAATCGAAGACGAACTTCAGCTGATTTTCCCTAACAACGTATTTAAACGCATGGACCTCGACAGCACGAGGTCTAAACATGCCTATGAAGAAATCATCGACGATTTCTCGCAGCGCCGCATTGATGTTTTGATTGGTACTCAAATGGTAACCAAAGGACTCGACTTCGACCACGTCTCTTTAGTCGGGATTTTAGATGCCGATATGTTGCTCAATAGACCAGATTTCAGGGCCTACGAACGCGCCTATCAATTGATGTCTCAGGTAGCAGGACGAGCTGGGCGCAAAGAAAAACAAGGAAAAGTCATCATCCAAAGTGCCCAAGCAGAACACTGGGTGCTCGAACGCGTCATGGCACATGATTTCAAAGGATTCTACGACGTAGAAATCGAAGAACGCGAACGCTTTTTTTATCCGCCATTCTATAAAATTGTTCAGCTTACACTCAAACACGAAAAAGAAGAAGTGGTCAATGAAGGTGCGCAATATTTGGCCGATCACCTGCGCAGTATTTTTAAGGAGCGTGTTTTAGGCCCAGAATTTCCGATCATTAAGCGCATTCAGAACAAATACATCAAAGAAATCAAACTGAAAATTGAACGCGGCGCCCCTGATAAAAAAGTCAAGGCCCGTATTCTTCAAGACCTCGATGTCTTCTTTCAAAACGTCCGCTTCAAAAGCATCCAAATCAGCATTGACGTCGACCCGATGTAATGATTTGAAAATCTAATGATCTAAGTAAAGAACTTATTGTTCTTTTTCAATTCCGTATTTCTCAATTAATAAATCATTGAGCGTACGCACCATTTTATTCTCTTTCTCAATATCAACTATTCGCTGGTTGACATCAGCATAACTCGAGCTGAACAATAAGAAAAAGTCGTATTTCAATACACTTGAAATAACTGTTAGCAATTCAGTGTCAATTGAACTCCTGGTAAGTATGGAATAGACATTACCCCTCGACTTATTAATTTTTCGGGCAAATTCCGTCACAGACAAATCACTCTCATCAAGCACGCGCTTAATCTGCTGACCAATATGCATTTCGTCCATAACACAAAATTGCTCATTGCAAGTCTGATATGCTTATACAAGAAGCTTGTTTATTTGTACACTTTTGTCATATTTTATTGTACATTTGAACTATTAATTCACTCATTAAAAGTTAAACGCATGAATTTATTTACCAAAATCACACTCCTCAGCGCGGTCACATTAACACTTTTCAGCTGCACCAAACCAGGCTGTACAGATCCTGACGCCATTAATTATAGTGTGTCTGCAAAAAAAGACGACGGATCGTGTAACTATAAAGAAAAAATTATTTTCTGGCAGGATCAAGCAACATCACAAATTGTACAAAATGCCGGAATAACTGGCTTATATGTTTATGTGGATGGCGAACTTATAGGATCTACCCTTGCAACAAACTACTGGACCGGAGCACCAAGCTGTGAACAATCCGGAAATGTTGATGCAGAAATCGATATGGGTAGTCAAGTTGTAAAAACTATTACCTATGAAATTAAAGACAATAACGGAAACTCATTGGTAACCGATACTTACACGATGGTTGCAGGAGACTGCAGTGTGATACAAATGTAAAAGCAGAACAAAATGAAAAAAACAATCACATTATTAGCCGTCATCACACTCATGACATCATGTATGATGACAAAAACTCCTGTTGGAGCATATTTAGAGACACCTGGTAAAGAAGTTACTTTTGATAAGGGAAAACAGTTTTGGCTATTCTGGGGAATAATGCCAATTGGTCGCACTCATGTGAATACTCCTTCAAATGGAAACTGTCAAGTAGTTACAAAAATCAGACTCACTGATTTTATTATTTCGGGTTTAACAGGAGGAATAGTAACTAGTACTTCTATTAAAGTAGAAGTAAAGGAACAATAGTATATTCACTTGTTACCATTAAACAAAAAAGGAACCCACTCGGTTCCTTTTTTGTTTTTAGGCATCAACTTTACTGCCAATTTAAAGGCTTGGTTAATAAATAACCATCTGATTTAATTACATGAAAAGGAAATTGACTATCCAAAAGTTTTTTTCTACCTATTGTCAAATATCCTTTAGAAGCATCTGCTACTGTTTGGTTTTGACGCTTTGGTGGAAAGGCCACAAAGACTCTTTTTGAGTTATAGTTTTCATGTATTGAGCGAATTGGCGGGACCAAATCGCTGTCTCCAGAAATCAACATTGCTGTATCATACCGATCATTGAAGGCATCATTTAACATTTCCGTTGCAATATTTACATCTGTCATTTTCTCATTGAACTTTGGCCAGCGATAACCACAACTTTTACATTCAATAATATCTGATTGGTATTGACCAAAAAAAAACTCAGCATCTGTTTTTTGTTTAATTTTGTATTATAACTCCGCTTGAGATAGTATCTCAAGTCTGACGCTCCGCAAGGAGCGTTTCGTTTTTATACCCCAACTTAAACGCAAAGAATTGGAAGTTATTGAAAAACCCAATTAATCAAAAAACTCAACATTTCCGGTAGATTTTCAAAATACTCTAAAACAAAAAAGGAACCTTGCGGTTCCTTTTTTTATTATCCGAGGTAGCTTTTCAGTACCTTGTTTTTGTTGGTGTGTTTGAGGCGGCGGATGGCTTTCTCTTTGATTTGGCGAACGCGTTCACGGGTGAGGTCGAATTTGTCACCGATTTCTTCTAAAGAAAGTGGCGCTTTGCCGTCGAGGCCGTAGAACATGCTGATTACTTCGCTTTCACGTGGCGTAAGGCTTGTTAATGAGCGACGGATATCCGAACGCAAAGACTCTAAAGTAAGATTGGCTTCAGGGCCAGGGAGTGAGTCACCTTGCATGACATCATACATGGTAGAAGTTGATTCATCTCCTTCAATTAGTGGTGCATCCATTGAAATATGACGCCCGTTCTGAGAAAGCGTTTGCTTCACTTCTTCTGGAGTAACATTCAAGAATTCAGCTAATTCATCTGCTGAAGGTGGACGCTCAAATTTTTGCTCGAGTTCAGAGTAAGCGCGGTTGATCTTATTGATGTTGCCAATTTTATTCAAAGGCAAACGAACGATACGTGCTTGCTCTGCTAAAGCTTGTAAGATTGACTGACGGATCCACCATACGGCATAAGAAATAAACTTAAAACCTCTGGTTTCATCGAAACGTTCTGCAGCCTTAATGAGGCCAAGATTTCCTTCATTGATCAAATCTGGAAGTGCCAAGCCTTGATTTTGGTATTGCTTCGCAACAGATACGACGAAACGAAGGTTTGCTTTTGTCAAACGCTCGAGTGCGATGCGGTCTCCTGCTTTGATTTTGCGAGCAAGCTCTACTTCTTCATCGGCGGTGATCAAATCCACACGGCCAATTTCTTGTAAATACTTGTCTAATGATGCGGTCTCTCTGTTAGTGACCTGTTTTGCGATTTTTAACTGCCTCATAATTTTTAATTGCCCTTGCTTGTACTGATAAAATGCAGAAAGGTTCGACTTCAACGCGTTTTTTTTTCATGCGTTACAAAGTTTTGAGCAAAAAGCCTGATTTACTGCATATTTTACGGAGTTCACCGAATAATAAAATATGAAATAGGCGCTATTTTCTTTCTGGCAACGACCTCTGTAGGACTATAAACCTTAAATGCACGTTTTGTTCTTATGAGTTTTTTAGATGTGAAACGCTTTTGTCACGAGTGCGGGCAAATTTTAAAAGGGCGCCGCGATCAAAAATATTGTTCAGATCATTGCCGCAATGCCTATAACAATAGGTCTTACGCTGATCTTTTGACTGAAAATCGAAAAATTAATCGAATACTGCATGCCAACAAGCAAATTCTATATGCTTTTGCACAAGAAAAAAGAAAGAAAATTCCTACAAAAGCATTTCATCAAAAAGGATTTCAATTTGAATTTCATACGCATACCAGAATTTCAAAATCAGGTCAAACCATTTTCTACTGTTATGATTATGGTTATCTTCGGTTCAACGAAGATTTTTATCTGATTATACATGAGCAGTAAATATGTTGGGGCAGCAAATAAAGAGGGTTTATACGAACTCAGGCAACACGAAACAAGTGCTGAACTGATTGTTTTTATTCATGGCTTTATGGGCTTTATGGATTGGGGCGCATGGCATTTAGTCGCAGACTACTTTTATGCACACAACTATGACTTTTGCCGTTTCAATTTATCCCACAACGGTACAAGCACAGAAGCACCAACTGATTTTGTCGATTTAGAGGCATTTGGTGCAAATACCTATTCTAAAGAGTTGCAGGATATTCAAGCGCTGCTTCATCATGTAGAACGCGAACACCGAACCTATGAGCAAATTCATTTGGTGGGGCATTCTCGAGGAGGAGGAATGGCTATACTGGCTGCAAAAAATTGGAATTGCCTTAGTGAACTTGGACAAGTTTGTACTTGGGCGGCTATTTGTGATATTGATAGAAGATTTCCTTCCAGCGAAGAATTAGCACTTTGGAAAGAAAAGGGCTTGAGATTTGTAAAAAATGGCAGAACAAACCAAGAATTACCTCAGTATTTTCAACTCTATGAAGATTATTTAGAAAATTGCAGTCAGTTGGATATTTTAAGTGCCGCAAATACGCTCAAAGAAAGACTGCATATTTTTCATGGTGACTTAGATGAATCCGTGCCACTGTCCGAAGCTTTTGAACTTGGAAATGCCGCCCAAGTGGAAGTAATAACAATCAAAGGAGCGGATCATGTTTTTGGTGCCAAACATCCATGGAATGCCGAGACTTTACCTCCCCTACTTCAAGAATTATGTAAACAGACTTTAAAGTGTTTGTAAAAGAAAAAAGCCAGTAATTATACTGGCTTTTGTTTTGGGGAGGAAGACGGGTCTCGAACCCGCGACCTTCGGAACCACAATCCGACGCTCTAACCAACTGAGCTACAACCTCCGTTTAAGTGGGTGCAAATATACAAAATCTTCTTCAAATGATAAAATCCAATTTTTGCAAATTCTAAATATTTCTATTTGTACTTTTGCGTCCATCAATCCTTAAATCTGTTATGACAGCAATCAATTCAAGCGTTCTTGCCCAAGCCATGAGCTACGGCTCTTACATGACACTCACTGAACAATTGGTAGAAGAAGGCCGAACAAGCGGACCAAATCAGTCTGAGCCGTATGTCTATTATACAAAGCTAAATTTCCAAAGAATGAAACGCTTGAACAAAACAATTGAAGTTCCGGCAAGGATCATTGAATTATTGAAAGAGAAAGCAGCAAACTGGACTTGGGTCATTATCACAGAACCATGGTGTGGCGATGCTGCCCAATGTGTTCCTGTCCTAGAGAAAATTGCACAGACCAATTCATTTGTTAAAACAGCTTACCTATTGCGCGATGAACACCCAGAGGTCATGGATGCTTACCTGACAAACGGAGGGCGAGCAATACCGAAATTAATTTGCCTCGATCAAGATGGTAAGGAAGTATTTACTTGGGGGCCAAGGCCTGCAGTGATACAAGAAGTGATGAACCGACTCAAAGCTGAAGGTATTACTGAAATTGCAACGATTGTAGAGGAAATCCAAAAAGCATACAACGCCGACCATCAGGCCGGCGTGTACGAAGAAATGGAAGCTATTTTAGCAGCGCTTTAAAGCGTTCCGCGATTTTCTTGCTCGCGCTCGATGGCTTCAAATAATGCCTTGAAATTGCCTTTACCAAAAGATTGCGCACCTTTTCTTTGAATGATTTCAAAGAACATTGTCGGGCGATCCACAACTGGTTTGGTGAAAAGTTGAAGTAAGTAGCCTTCGTCGTCGCGGTCAATAAGAATCCCATGAGATTTCAGTAATTCAACATCTTCGTCAATAGCACCTACGCGCTCAAGCAAGTCGTCATAGTAAGTTTCAGGGACATACAAGAATTCTACGCCGCGATCGCGCATGGCTGAAACCGTTGCAACGATATCATTGGTAGCCACCGCAATGTGCTGCACACCAGGGCCATTGTAAAAATCGATGTATTCTTCAATCTGAGATTTTTTCTTACCCTCAGCTGGTTCGTTGATCGGGAATTTGATGCGGCCATTGCCATTAGACATCACTTTTGACATCAAGGCGGTGTAATCCGTAGAGATATCTTTGTCGTCGAAAGACACAATTTGAGCAAAGCCCATGACTTTTCCGTAGAATTCTACCCAATCATTCATTTCATTCCAACCCACGTTACCTACCATGTGGTCAATAAACTTGAGCCCAACTGGCGCTGGATTGTAATGAGATTCCCATTTTTTATAACCAGGTAAAAAGATGCCATTATAGTTTTTGCGTTCTACAAAAATGTGTACGGTTTCACCGTAAGTATAGATACCTGAACGCACAACCCAACCATTTGCATCCTCCTCTCGGGTAGGTTCCATGTAAGGCTTTGCACCGCGTTTGGTGGTCTCTTCGAAGGCTTTGGTTGCGTCTTCAACCCAAAGAGCAACAACTTTTACGCCATCACCATGCTTGTCGATGTGCGCGTTGAGTTCACCCCCCTCGGTTAGGGGCGTCGTGAGTACCAAACGGATTTTATCTTGCTTCAACACATAAGAGACGCGGTCTTTCATGCCGGTCTCAAGACCTGCATAGGCCTCTGATTGAAAACCAAAAGCTGTTTTATAAAAATGTGCACTTTGCTTGGCATTGCCCACATAAAGTTCAACGTAATCCGTTCCTAAAAGCGGAAGAAAATCTTCTGCATCATGGAATATTTTTTCTAGACTGTAGTCGTAGTTTTGAATGTCTTTTAAATTTTTAATCTCTGCCATAAAGGTGAATTTGAGTCAAAATTAGGGATTAAAGCCGAGTTAATGCTGCCAAGAGAACATGTAATCTGGCAATTCAAGCTCAAGGGCACGTTTGGTCAAACAAAGTGGTTTGAAGGTATCAACCATAACGGCCAGCTCCTCTGTTTCTGTTTTTCCGATACTTCTTTCATACGCACCTGGGTGAGGACCATGTGGTATTCCGGACGGATGCAGCGTAATTTGTCCTTTTTCAATGTTATTTCTGCTCATAAAATCGCCATCTACGTAATAAAGCACTTCATCGGAATCGATATTAGAGTGATTATATGGAGCCGGGATAGAATCAGGATGGTAATCGTAAAGGCGTGGTACAAAAGAACAAACTACAAATGCTGAAGTTTCAAAAGTTTGATGTACCGGTGGTGGTTGATGCACCCGACCCGTAATTGGTTCAAAATCATGAATCGAAAACGCGTAAGGATAATTATAGCCGTCCCAACCAACTACATTAAAGGGGTGGTGCGCATAAGTATAGTCGTAGAGTACGTCTTGCTTTTTGATACGGATCAGAAAATCACCTTCTTCATCGTGTGTTTCTAATTCATAAGGGGTACGGATATCGCGCTCACAATACGGAGAATGTTCGAGCAATTGACCAAACCAATTGCGGTAGCGTTTTGGTGTGTAAACCGGATGAAAAGATTGAATGATAAACAAGCGGTTGTTTTCGTCATTGAATTCAAGCTGATAAATCATACCGCGTGGTATGACGAGGTAGTCACCATAAGAAAAATCGATGTTTCCTAGTTGTGTGCGCAATTTGCCCGAACCTTTGTGAATGAAAATGATTTCATCGGCATCGGCATTTTTATAAAAGTAGTCCTTCATCGAAACGGAAGGCGCAGCAAGTTCTAGATATACATCTGAATTGACGAGCACCGGAACCCTGCTTTCTACATAATCAGCTACTGGTTTGAGGTCATAGCCTCTGAAACTGCGCATGAGCATGTTTTTCTCGATGGCAATTTCTGGTGCGATATTTTTTTGAGCTCCTACCTTCTTAACAACCGTTGGAGGTTGAATATGATACATGAGGGTAGACATGCCGTCAAAACCTATTGTTCCAAAAAGTTGTTCATGATAGAGCGAACCATTGGGTTGGCGAAACACAGTGTGTCTTTTATGCGGAATCTGACCTAATTTGTGATAAAATGGCATTTTAAAAGTTTTAGTAGAACAAAACTAAACGAAAGTACGACTGCAATATATGATTTTGGTCAGTTTTACTACTTTTGTCGCAACCATCAACTCAACACAATGACAAAAATCTTGGTAATTGGTTCTTGCGGACAAATCGGAACAGAGCTCGTTTTAGCACTGCGCACTCAATTTGGTGATCAAGCGGTAATTGCCGCAGACCTCAAAGACGAGTGTCCGGAAATCCTGAACAATGGCCCTTATGTCAAAATGGATGCCTTAGACCGAGAGCATGTCAGACAATATATCATTGACCATCAAATTGAGCAGGTTTATTTACTCGCCGCACTTCTTTCCGCTACCGCTGAAAAAAATCCTGATTTCGCTTGGCGCTTGAATATGGAGGGCTTATTTACCATCCTAGATTTAGCGAAAGAAGGCCACATTAAAAAAATATTTTGGCCAAGTTCCATCGCTGTTTTTGGCCCTACCACCCCTGCTGACCTCACGCCACAACATACCATCATGGAACCAACGACAGTTTATGGCATCTCTAAGCAAGCCGGAGAACGCTGGTGCGAATACTACCACAACAAATTTGGAGTCGATGTCCGCAGCATCCGCTACCCTGGCCTCATCTCCTATAAAAGTTTGCCTGGCGGGGGCACCACTGATTATGCGGTAGATATTTTTTACAAAGCCAAATCAGAAGGGAAATTTACTTGCTTTTTAAGTGCTGATACGGCTCTGCCCATGATGTTCATGGACGATGCCATACGTGCAACAATCGAATTAATGGAAGCACCCACCGATCAAGTTAAAATCAGATCTGCCTATAATCTGGCGGGCTGCAGCTTTACACCAGCAGAACTCGCGGCCGAAATCAAGGCCTTACAACCGAGCTTTGAAATCAACTACGCCCCTGACTTCAGACAAGCCATTGCAGACAGTTGGCCAAACTCTATTGATGATTCTTCTGCCACCAAAGACTGGGGCTGGAAAGCACAATTTGACACCAAAGCAATGGTGAAGGTGATGCTCGAGAATGTAAAAGCCTAAAATTATTTTCTCTTCAAAAGCTTTTGGATGCTTGGTTTGAGCCTTCCTGTGACGAAAAAATAAATTTTTTTTATCATTTTGTTTAATTTATTTCTTGTTTTGTTAAACAAATTATGTTTAACTTTAACTCGTAATCGTTAAACAAAACTTTTCGTCATGTCTACAATTGAATTCAATGAAGCATTAATTGGTTTAGAAAACAACCTACAATCTTTTGCACTTTCTTTTACAAGAAACCGAGAAGACGCAAGGGATTTGACACAAGAAACCATGTTGAAAGCGATCACTTATCGCAGTTATTATACGCCTCAGACAAATTTTAAGGCGTGGGTATTCACAATTATGCGTAACTTGTTCATTAATCAGTACCGTAGAAAAGTAAAATCGGGTGCCATCTTCGACCACAGCAAAGAATTATTCTTGGTCGGAAACATCCAGAGCCACGACGACAACGCAATAGAGAAGATTGGTGTCAAAGACATCAACAAGCAAATAGACTTATTAGGAGAGGAATACAAAGAGCCATTTGAAATGCATTTTCAAGGCTTCAAATACAAAGAGATCGCAGACAAACTAAGTATTCCGATCGGAACCGTGAAAAGCCGGATTTTCATCGCAAGAAAAAAACTGATGGAAGCTTTACCGGAATTCGCATTTTCGGCAAATTAATTTATGATAAAAAAAATACACATTATAGGCTCGGGAATATCGAGTCTTGCTGCTGCTTCGTTTCTGGCCAAAGAAGGCTACGATGTTACTATTTTTGAAAAGAATAGTACTATCGGTGGTCGTGCCAGACAATTTGAAGTAGACGGTTTTGTTTTTGACATGGGGCCATCTTGGTATTGGATGCCTGATGTCTTTGAAAAATTCTATCAATCCTTTGGTTATAAAGCCAGCGATTTTTACGAATTGAAAAGACTAGATCCTTCTTATAGAGTTTATTGGCCCGATCAAAGCTATACCAATGTGCCTGCCGAGATGCCCAAATTAGAAG
Source organism: Bacteroidota bacterium (assembly GCA_041176605.1). Taxonomy (GTDB): domain Bacteria; phylum Bacteroidota; class Bacteroidia; order Flavobacteriales_D; family Crocinitomicaceae; genus UBA952. The sequence continues at coordinate 8,455 of JBEDCS010000133.1, read as the reverse complement.
AATGGTTTGAATCATTGGAGCCAGGGAGTTCAATCAAATTACAAGCATTCCTCAAAGATGCAGCTTACAAGTACAAAGTTGGCATGGAAGACCTGGTCTATAAACCAAGTCTTAGCCTCTTAGAATTTTTTGATAGCCGTGTCCTTGGTGGTTTATTTAAAATGCACCTCTTTTCGTCCTTTTCAGCATTCATTAGAAAATATTTCAAGCACCCTAAAATTTTAGCACTGCTTGAATTCCCAGTACTTTTCCTTGGTGCCATGCCCAACGAAACTCCTGCGCTTTATTCGTTAATGAACTATGCAGACATTCAATTGGGTACTTGGTATCCTATGAAAGGCATGCACGAATTTATTAAGGCCTTTGCGCGCATTGCCCAAGAACAGGGTGCTATCATTCGTACCAACGCCAAAGTTGAAGAAATCATCATTGAAAATGGAAAGGCGGTAGGTCTGAAAGTCAATGGAATGCTTGAAAAAGCAGATATCGTTATTTCAGGTGCCGATTACGCGCATACAGATCAATCTTTACTTGGTAAAAATGCCAATTACACGGATCAATACTGGGATAAAAGAACAATGGCGCCGTCTAGTCTTTTGTTCTATGTAGGCGTCAATAAAAAATTGAACAACCTTGAGCATCATAATCTTTTCTTCGATGAGTCATTAGAAGCGCACGGCAAAACGATTTACAAAAACCCTAGTTGGCCAAAAAATCCTTTGTTCTACATGAGTGTTCCATCTGTAACTGACCCCTCTGTAGCACCTGAAGGTTCTGAAAATTTATTTTTCTTGATTCCTTTAGCGCCGAATTTAGAAGACGACGAAGCAACCAGAGCTCATTATTTTGATCTGCTCTTAGAGCGACTCAAAGTATTGACAGGAAATGACATCAAAGACAACATTGTCTATAAGCGCAGCTTTTGTGTATCAGATTTCAAACAAGATTACAACGCTTTTAAAGGCAATGCTTACGGTTTGGCAAATACCCTGCGCCAAACAGCGATACTTAAGCCTCGCATCAAACACAAAAAAATTCAGAACCTATATTACACTGGTCAGCTGACCGTTCCCGGACCCGGTGTTCCGCCATCTATCATTTCCGGTGAAGTCGTTTCCAAACTCATCGTTGCTCAGCACCCATAAAACTAGAACCTATGAAAGCACTTTTTGATCAAATTAGCCAAGAAATGAGCGAGCTGACAACCAAGCGTTACAGTACTTCATTTTCTTTAGGAATTAGTTTCTTACACAAGGAAATTCAGAAACCCATTTATGCTATCTATGGTTTTGTGCGCTTTGCCGACGAAATCGTCGATACCTTTCATGGCTACGACAAAGAAAAACTACTCGCTGACTTCAAGGTGCAAACCTACCAAGCTATTGAAGCAGGAATTTCTTTGAATCCCATCTTGAATAGTTTTCAGTGGGCAGTGAATCGTTATCAGATCCCGACAGAACTCATCGACACTTTCTTAGATTCCATGGAAATGGATTTACAGAAGCACACCTACGATCAAGGTAAATACGAAACTTATATTTTAGGTTCAGCTGAAGTGGTGGGCTTGATGTGCTTGAAAGTTTTTGTTGAGGGGGATCAAGCACAATATGAGCACTTGAAACCTTATGCCATGAAACTTGGGGCTGCCTTTCAGAAAATCAATTTCTTACGCGACCTTAAAGCTGATTACCAAGAATTGGGACGCACCTATTTTCCAGGGATCAACCTCACCGAATTTAACAACGCGCTCAAAACCGAAATTGAAGCAGATATTGCCCTCGATTTTCAAAAGGGATACGAAGGAATTTTATTATTGCCAAGAAAAGCACGCTTTGGAGTTTATATGGCCTACAAATATTACTTCAAATTATTTAAAAAGATCAAAAGCACACCAGCCGAGATGGTTTTAAATGAGCGAATTCGCATTCCTAATTATAGAAAAATGCGCATTTTACTTACTTCTTACGTCCGTCACAACTTAAATTTGTTGTGATGCCAGAGGAGAGTGTCATTTTAATTGACGAACAAGACCACGAAATTGGTCTGTTGGAGAAAATGGAAGCGCACCGTTTGGGCCTTTTGCACCGCGCCTTTTCTGTCATCTTATTTAATGCCAAGGGGGAACTCCTCTTACAGCAAAGAGCCGCACACAAATACCATTCTCCTCTACTCTGGACCAACACTTGTTGTTCACATCAAAGACCAGGTGAAAGTAACTTAGCCGCTGCAGCGCGCAGGTTAAAAGAAGAAATGGGCATGGAAGCTCAACTCGTTGAAGCGTTCAGTTTTATTTACAAAGCCAAGCTAGATCAGGGGCTCACAGAACACGAACTCGACCACGTTCTTTTTGGCTACACAAACCAAAACCCTGTCATCAATACAGATGAAGTGGAGGCCTACAAATGGATTTCTATAAATGACTTGCTTCATGATTTAGAAAATTCTCCAGAGACATACACTGCTTGGTTCAAAATATTATTAAATCAACATTTAGAAGAAATTACAAAAGCAGCTTATGAAAGTTTGTAGACGCGCCACCTTTAATGCAGCCCATCGCTTATATAGAAAGGATTGGACAGACGAAAAAAACCTTTCCATTTTTGGAAAATGTAGCAATCCTAATTTTCATGGCCACAATTATACCCTAGAGGTCTGGATAGAAGGAGAAATTGACCAAGAAACAGGTTATCTGATTGATCTTAAAATCGTCAAGGACCTCATCAATGAAGAGGTGCAAGAGCGTTTTGACCACCGCAATCTCAATCTCGATTGCGCTGAATTTGCCAACTTGAACCCAACAGCTGAAAACATTGCTGTAGTGATCTGGAATTTACTAAGAGCTAGGCTCGATCAAAAGTATGGACTAAGCGTCAAACTTTGGGAAACCCAAAATAACATCATTGTTTACGACGGAAAATGAGTGCAGCATTATTTTGGCATCGACGAGATCTAAGAATTATTGACAATGCCGGATTATTCAAGGCATTAAAAGCATCTCAAAGCATTCATGCTGTTTTCATTTTTGATGAAAACATCCTAGCGCACCTGCCCCAAAACGATCAGCGGGTTTTGTTTATTTATCAAAATATAACCGCGCTGAAAAATGCTTATCAGCAGCTGGGTTCAGATCTGACTGTGCTTTATGGTGACCCTCAAAAATTGATTCCTGAACTTGCACAAAAACTTCAAGTTAGCTGTGTATTCACTAACCGCGATTATGAACCCAATGCTATTGAGCGTGACCAACAGGTTTTTGAAGCACTACAAAGTATAAATATTGACTTCAAAGGAGCCAAGGATCAAGTCATTTTTGAAAAAGGGGAAGTTGTCAAAGATGATGGCAAACCCTATACCATTTACACACCTTACTCCAGAAAATGGAAGGCAAAGCTCAATGATTATTTTTTGAAATCCTACCCTACGGAATCTTACCTTCACAACCTGGCAAAGAAGCCAGCAACGACGCTCATTAGATTAGAAGAAATGGGGTTTTCTACTGATCAAACACAGCATTTTCCAGATACCCAAACACCTCTTGATGTACTACAAAAGTATCACCTCCAAAGAGATACGCCTTCAGTTGCTGGCACCTCAAGACTCGGCATGCACTTGCGTTTTGGAACCATCTCCATCAGAAAATTAGCAAAAGAAGCGCTGCAAGCCAATGAAAAGTTCCTCAACGAACTCATTTGGCGAGACTTCTATCAAATGACCTTGTTTCATTTTCCGCAAACAACAGATCAAGCTTTTAAACCAGCTTACGACAAGATTGTATGGGAAAACAACGAAACCGATTTCAAAGCATGGTGTGCCGGAAAAACAGGCTATCCATTAGTAGACGCTGGCATGCGTGAGCTCAACGCAACAGGATTCATGCACAACAGAGTCAGGATGGTGGTGGCTAGTTTCTTGACCAAACATCTTTTGATAGACTGGCGCTGGGGAGAACGTTACTTTGCTGAAAAATTGCTCGATTTTGAATTAGCGAGCAACATTGGTGGCTGGCAATGGGCAGCGGGTTGTGGTTGTGATGCCGCCCCCTATTTCCGGGTATTTAATCCAGAGGCACAGCAAAAAAAGTTTGACCCTGCCTATATGTACATAAAAAAATGGGTTCCTGAGTTTGGAACCGCACAATATATCGAACCAATTGTCGAGCACAAATTTGCCAGAGAACGCATTTTAGCTCGATTTAAAACAGCACTACAATGAACGAAGCGCTTCAAATAGGCGATTTCTGCCCCAGATTTAGTTTACCTGATAGTCAGGGTAAAGAAATCCAAATAGAAACCTACCTTTGTAAAAAAATCCTTGTTTTATTTTTTTACCCCAAAGATGATACCCCGGGGTGTACCAAAGAAGCTTGTGCATTTAGAGATGCCTATGCTGATTTCTTGGATTTAGGTTGTGAGGTTTTTGGAATTTCCTCTGATTCAGCAGCAGCTCATCAGGCATTTCAAAACAAGCACGGCTTGCCTTACACCTTACTTTCTGACCAACAAAAAAAGGTACGCCAACAATTTGGCGTACCTGGTAATTTGTTTGGGCTCATTCCTGGTCGAGTAACGTATGTGATCGGGCTCGACCAAAAAATTGCCGGTATTTTTAATTCTCAAACCAACCCTGTAGGCCATATTCATGAAGCCATCAAGGTAGTAAAGCACTTAATTACTGCTTAATGAATTGAAGTTCTGCGCTGAGTTTAATCTCGTCACCGACAACTACATTTCCTGCTTCAGTGACTGCACTCCACGTTAAACCAAACTCGCTGCGTTTGATGCTTCCTGTTAGTGTCATACCAGCTTTAGTTTGTCCGTAAGGATCTACTGCAATACCTGCAAATTCTGCTTTTAGAACAACCGGTTTTACAGTTCCTTTGATTTCTAAATGACCTGAAATTTCTAAAGCGTCATCTGCAACTTTTTTCACATCTGTTGAAGTAAATTTCAATGCTGGGTGATTTTCTGCATCAAAGAAATCACCTGACTTAAGATGCCCATCGCGATCTGCAACACCAGTATTGATGCTATCAATTGCTGCTGAAAAATCAAATTTAGCAGCTGAAAAATCATCACCGTTTGTTGAGACATTGGCGTCAAAAGATCCGAAAGATCCGCTTACGTTTGAAATCATCATGTGGCGCACTTTGAATCCTACTTCACTGTGCATGCTATCTACTTTCCAATTTGTATCCATTTTTGTTTTTTTTAATTTATACTACAAAATTAAGTACCTCCTGCATTAAAATTATTGACCTGCGTTAAGACTTTTAACTCAGTTGCAAAAAGTGTACTTTTGAAAGATGAGAACTACGTTTTTAGGAATTTTTTCATTGTTTGTATTTTTTGTTAATGCTCAGATTGTTAACAAGGAAATCCAAAGCAAATACCCCACACAAGTTTACTTCGAAACGACCCGAGCTCAGGTATACAGGAGCTTACTTCCGAATGAAAACTTTTTAATGATCCCGCTCGGTGAAAGAGGGTATGAAGTACCCATGTACGCTTGGTCTCAACAGCTTGGTATTCAGGCCGGACTCAGTAAGCATTTTTTAATCGAGAGCGGTTTATCTTGGATGCAAAACGGAGAAGCCTATTCATGGAAATCTTTAGACACCGATTCGAGTTACTCCTATCAAACCCGTTACCGATATTTGGCACTTCCGTTACAATTCAAATACAGTTTTGGAAAAAAGGTATCGTTTTATACCGGCGCTGGACTTATTCCGGCTTTGTATTTATCCTATCGACAAGATCAACAATGGACCAACGCATTAGGAGCCAAATACGACGATCAAATCAAAGTGAATAATACCATGAATAGTTTTACGCTATCATGGACCTGCGCCGCCGGATTCGAAATCCCAATGAATCCGACACTTCGTTTGCGCTTGGGCTTACAATATCGTCAGCAACTCAATAATTCTTACGATCCTTACCAAGATTATATTCACAAAAGCATGGCCTTTTGTTACAACTTAGGGCTTTCAAAAAAGATTTAAAATGCAATTAGCACAAATTATCCAATTTCTCGAACAAAAATTTCCGCCTGACCACCAAGAATCTTACGATAATGTTGGTCTCATTTATGGAAGGCCAACGCAAGAAATCACGGGCGCATTGGTTTGTTTAGATAGCACAGAAGCGATCGTTGATGAAGCCATAGAAACGGGTTGTAATTTAATCATTGCACATCATCCCATTGTTTTTAAAGGCCTTAAAAAACTCAATGGCAAAACGTATATCGAGAGAGTCGTAGAGCGTTGCATTCAGCATCAAATTGCGATTTATGCCATTCATACAAACCTAGACAACCATCATCAAGGCGTCAATCAAAAAATCGCTTCAAAGTTGGGGCTCGTCAATACCCGCATTTTAAAACCCATGAGTGACAAACTTTCAAAGCTCGTGGTTTATGTACCCAAAGAAGACTTTCAGAAAGTAGACCTTGCTATCTTAGGTGCTGGAGCCGGACAAATCGGCAAGTATAGCGAATGTCATTTTAGATCTGAAGGCATTGGCACTTTCACACCAGGTACAGATGCAAATCCAGTCATTGGGAAAATCAATGTGCGTGAAGAAGTTCACGAAATTAAATTAGAATATGTCGTCTCAAATCATTTGATTACAAACGTATTGGCTGCCATGAAGCAAGCTCATCCTTATGAAGAGGTGGCTTACGAACTACTTGCGCTATTAAATCAGCATCAAGATTTAGGTGCCGGAATGGTCGGCGAACTCCCTGAGCCCGTTGAAAGTCTTGATTTTTTAAAAAAGATTAAAGAAATATTTAATTGTGGTTGCATTAAGTATACCGATTTAGTGCAGCAAAAAATAAAGACAGTTGCTTTGTGCGGAGGTTCAGGAAGTTTCCTGTTGCCAGATGCAATAAGGGCTAAAGCTGATCTTTACTTATCGGCAGACTTCAAATATCACGAGTTTTTTGACGCAGAATCAAAGCTTATTATTGCCGATATGGGCCACTTTGAAAGCGAGCAATTTACAAGTGAATTATTGACTGAAATAATTAAAGAAAATTTTCCTAACTTTGCCATCCGTTTAACTAAGTTGAATACGAATCCCGTTAACTATTTATAGCACATGGCAGCAGCAACCAAAAAAGAAGGTACCATCGCAGAAAAATTGGATGCGCTTTTTGAACTCCAAAAAATAGACTCTGAAATCGACCGCATCCGCACCATCCGTGGTGAGCTTCCTTTGGAAGTGCAAAGTCTTGAAGATGAAATCATTGGTCTACATACGCGCGTTACCAAAATCAATGACGAAATCAAAGAAATTGAAACAGAAATTGCTGATCGCAAATTAGCTGTAAAAGATGCTGAAGCAGCTATCGCTAAATACAAAGAGCAGCAAAACAACGTCCGTAATAACCGTGAGTTCGAATCACTTTCAAAAGAAATTGAATTCCAAGAACTCGAAATCAAATTACACGACAAAAAATCGAAAGAAGCAAAGCTTAAAATCGAGATGAAAAAAGAAACGCTTACTGAGGCTACAGACCGCGTAAGCATGAAACAAGAAGACCTCGATTCCAAAAAAGCTGAACTCGAAGCCATCGTTTCTGAAACCCAAAAGGATGAAGAGAAATTAATGAAGGCCTCAGATGCTGCTAAAAAGAATATCGAAAACCGTTTGGTTTTTGCTTATGAGCGTCTGCGCACCAACGCTAAGAACGGCCTTGCTGTTGTTCAAGTAATGCGTGGTTCTTGTGGTGGTTGTTTTAACAAAATTCCACCTCAGCGTCAACTTGACATTGTTACCAAAAAGAAAATTATCGTATGTGAGCACTGTGGCCGCGTTTTGGTTCCGCAAGAAGCTACTGAAGCATAAGAACTCTTATTCTGAAATCAGCATTTGGTTTCAGTCCTCAAAAATAAAAAACGCTCCAATGAGGAGCGTTTTTTTTGTTTCCATCTATTTGATTTAGTTTAATTTGAACTGGATATCGAGCTTGGCTAATTCCTTAAATAATTGGCTTGAAGGCTGTATCTTAACACTTCTGGAAGGTAGTGCCACCTCGATGTTGTCGAGTGGGTCAAATACTGTAAAGTGTACCTGACAAGAGCCTGGGTTGGTTTCAAATAATTGATGCAACTGATCAATGACCAATTGATCGAGTTGTTTGGCAGAAAAGCGCAGCTTGAGCATTTTGGCGCGTTTCTCTCGGAGATCTTGAAGCAATTCTATTTGGTGTACGACAAATTCTGGAACCTGTCTGAAACGCGGAACCTCAATGCGGCCTTTAATAGCCACAAAAGTGCCGGGCTCCATAAAGTGCTTGAATTTTAAGTAGGATTCTTTGAACAAATTCAATTTATAAGCTTCTTGGTAATCTTCAATGATCAAGGATCCGAAACCGTCTCCGTGTTTGGTAAAGCGGTGCTCGGCGGTCGTGATGATGGCGGCGACGAGCAGGTCACGACCCAAATAAGTAC
>JBEDCS010000132.1:0-4839 GCA_041176605.1 Bacteroidota bacterium | reverse complement strand
CACTTGTCAATGAAACCCTGGGTGCAGCTGTTTTGTTAGCGCTGGTTTTTTTCGGGGGTCGACTCATCTTAGACGGCCAACAAATTGGCCTAACTGGTGAGGTTTTTTTAACTTACATCATTGTATTCTCTCAATTTCTGCGCCCAATTCAAAGTGTTTCGAACAACATGGCCAATATGACCAAGGCGCAAGCCTCACAAGACCGAATTAATTCTTTGTTGAACGCTCAAGACAATATTGTTGATGCGCCTGATTGTCAAGAAAAGAAAAGCTTTAACAATGAAATTAGCTTTAACGACGTTGGCTTTTCCTACCAGCATCAAGAAGTGTTGATTGGTGTCAGCTGGAAGGTTAAAAAAGGACAACTCGTGGCAATTGTTGGAGAGTCTGGTAGTGGAAAATCAACACTCATGGATTTATTACAACGTTTTTACGATGTGGGCGAAGGTCAAATTGAAATAGATGGTGTTGATTTAAGAAAACTCCGAATTACCGACTTGCGATCTTTGATAGGAGTGGTGAGCCAAGAATCTATTTTATTCAACATGACCGCCGCTCAAAATATTGCTTTTGGTGATGAAAACCCTGATAAACAAAGAATTATAGATGCGGCAAAAGTGGCTAATGCTTATGACTTTATCACTGCACTCGACAATGGTTTTGAAACCTTTTTGGGCGAGCGCGGCAACACCTTGTCAGGGGGTCAAAAACAGCGCATTGCCATTGCTCGGGCAATTTATAAAAACCCGGACATATTAATTTTGGACGAAGCTACATCAGCCCTTGACACCGAATCTGAAAGCTTGGTTCAGCAAGCGCTCGAACACTTAATGAAAGATAGAACTTCGTTTGTGATTGCCCATCGCTTGTCAACTGTTAAAAACGCCGATGAAATTATTGTCTTGTCAAAAGGCACAATTATTGAGCGAGGGAAACACCAAGATTTATTAGCATTGAATGGGCACTACAAGCGGCTGTGCGATTTACAGGGCCTATCATAAATAAAATCTATGGGCTTTGTTACATTATAACTGTCTTTATTTGATTAACTTTGAGTTTTTAAGCCATAAATGAACAACACAACTATACAGTTCTCTAAAGAACACAACTCAGAGTTTTATAAAACGCTGAAGTCTAGAGTAAATAGCTACTTTAAAGACAACAAAATTTCTAAACAAGCCAATGCAGCAATGGTATTTAAAACCTTTGCACTATTAGCGCTCTTTTTAATTCCATATAGCTTTTTGTACACACAAGGCCTGCCTACTTGGGCTTATGTCGGTTTGTGGTTTATCATGGGCTTCGGAATGGCCGGTGTTGGTCTTTCTGTCATGCACGATGCCAATCACGGTGCCTACTCCAAAAAAGAATGGGTCAACACATTGGTAAGTAATGTCATGATCATCCTTGGTGGAAGCGCCAGAAACTGGAGAATACAGCACAACGTATTGCACCACACCTATACAAACGTTACTGACCACGACGAAGACATCGATCCGCCGGTTTTCATGTTGCGCTTTTCGCCGCACTCAAAGCACTACGCTATTCATAAATTCCAGCACCTTTATGCGTGGTTTTTCTATGGCATGATGACCCTTTTTTGGTTTCTTTCTAAAGATTACATTCAAGCTTTCCGTTACAAAAAGAAAAATTTGATTGCCGCACAGGGCGTAAGCTTTGCCCAACACATGGCTGGTATCATCTTCTTTAAAGTTTTGTATGCATTTTTATTCTTGGTCTTACCTATTTATTTAGGGGGCGCTTCTTGGTTAGTCAATGCATTAGGTTTCCTTTTAATGCAGTTTATCTGTGGGCTTATTTTAGCCATGATTTTCCAGCCTGCGCACGTTGTACCAAGCTCTACTTATCCTGTGCCCAATGACTCTGGTGTTGTTGAGGCTGATTGGGCTGTAAACCAACTTTATAACACCGCTAATTTTGCGCCTAAAGCTAAATTGTTTTCTTGGTATGTTGGCGGCTTGAATTACCAAGTTGAGCACCACTTGTTTCCTTCAATTTGTCATATTCACTACAACAAAATATCTCAAATTGTTGAGCAAACCGCGAAAGAATACAACCTGCCTTATCATTCATACAGCACATTTGTTTCTGCTCTTGCTGACCACACAAGAATGCTCAAAAATCTAGGAAAACAAAACCCTTCTTTGGCCTAACACATGGACCTCGATATTTTGCATCAATACTGCATGCAAAAATTAGGAGCCGAAGCCTGTTTTCCTTTCGATCAAACAACCCTTGTTTTTAAGGTTTTTGGTAAAATGTTTGCGCTTGTCGATGCAGATACTTTTGAATCCATTAATCTCAAATGCCATCCAGAGCGCGCCATCGATTTGCGTGAACGCTACAGCGCCGTTCAACCAGGGTTTCACATGAATCACAAGCACTGGAACACCATCAGCTTTCATACAGACCTCGCAGACGCCCATATTTTTGAATTAATTGATCATTCCTACCAATTGGTTTACAGTGGTCTTCCTAAAAAAATTCGCGATGAAAATCCGCTTGGATAAATATATTTGGTGTGTTCGGCTTACCAAGACCAGATCCTTGGCCACCGAGTTGATTTCGAAAGGAAAAATACTCCTCAATGACCAAAGTATTAAACCCTCCAGAGAAGTTAAAATTGGGGAGCTCATCGTCATTCAAAAACACAGCGCACGATTTGAATACAAAATACTTGAGCTCATTGACCGCCGAGTTGGGGCGCCATTAGTAAAAGATTACATTCTAGATCAAACAAAAGAAGAGGAAATACAGAAACTAAAGGTTTACCAAGAAGCACAAAGAAATTACCGTTTAACAGATGGCAAACCTACCAAAAAAGACCGTCGAGAATTAGATCGTTTTCTTGACGATTGGTCAGAAGTTAGTTGAGTTCATCGGCTAATATTTTATCAGCTAAAACCGAGCTTAACTTTACATAACTCTCTGTTGTCCAACCTCCTACGTGTGGTGTAAGCACGACCTTTTCAGATGAAATGAGATAAGAAAACGAAGGGGGAAGGTCTTGCTCAAAGAAAGACTCAAAACTTTTGGATTCAAATTCAAGCACGTCTAAACCAGCTCCTTTAATTTTACCGTCTTTTAAACCTGCAACCAACGCATCTGTTTCAACTATTTTTCCTCTGGACAAATTCAATAGATAGAAGGGTTTTTGCATTTGCTCAACAAAATCTTTATTGAAAAAATAGCGCGTTTCTTTATTTTGAGGGATATGAAAACTCAAAACATCGGCCTGCTCCAATATTGCATTTAAGGTGCATTCTTGAACAAAATGGTCTCCAAAACCCGTTTTGTATTTATCATAGGCCAAGACGCGGACATCAAATCCTCTGAGCTTTTTGGCAAATGCAGAACCATTATTTCCGTAACCGATGATGCCTACAATTTTACCATCAAGCTCTTCGCCTCTATTAGATTCTCGATTCCATAATCCTTTTCTCAGTTCCTTATCTGCTTTTTGAATTTTATGAAAAAGGGAAAGCAACATTCCTAATGCGTGCTCAGCGACCGCATTGCGATTTCCTTCCGGAGAATTATAAACCCGTATTCCTAATTCTTTGCAGACACGGGTATCTATGTTTTCTAAACCAGAACCAGAACGCGCGATGAATTTTAAATGAGGGCAATGTGAAAGAAATGCTGAATCTATTGTAAACCTCGAACGAATGACAAGCCCATGAGCGTTTGCTAAAAAAGGCAAAAGATTTTCAAAATTGGTTTTGGTTTGATCGATACAACTCATGCCCGCCTGTGTCAATTTTTGCTCCAGGATTGGATGAACACTATCAAGAAAAACAACTTGCTTATCACTCATGAGTTAAAATTAGATAATTTTTGAACTTATGGGAGAAAAAGTCGTTTTTTACACCCTTTTTAATGGGGCTTCTCGTGGTGCTCCAGGTGTTTTCACCTTTTGACACATAAGACGCGCTTAAAACGCTTAAAAACACCGTTTCAGCGGCCCAAATGGATCAAGAGGACCGAAATATCACTGGGCGACACCCCGGAAACACGAGCGGCCTGACCAATCGTTGCGGGTTTAATCTTTGAAAGTTTTTCTTTAGCCTCAATACTTAAACTTTTTATTTGACGATAATCAAGGTCTGTTGATATTTTCAAATCTTCAAGGCGCTGTAACTTTTGAGCTTGCTCTTCTTCTCTTTCAATATAACCTTCGTATTTCAAAAGAATTTCAGCTTGCTCAACAGCAAGAGGGTCTTTTGCTTTAATTGTATCCACCAACTCTTTAATTGGGTTACTTATTGAAACCAAATCATCAAGTGTAATATGAGGCCTTGTGATCAAAGAAGATGCCTTTACCTGTTGTATAATCGGCGCTGATTCTTTTTGAACCAACATTTCATTAGCCTCTGTAGGCGTAATTCCCACTTCTCTTAGTTTGGCTTGAAGCTGTTGTGTGTATTCCTTTTTTGATTCTACACGCCTCAAATCAGCCTCATCAGCAAGGCCAATTTCATACCCTAGAGGTGTTAACCTTTCGTCTGCATTATCCTGTCTTAATAAGATTCGGAATTCTGCTCGGCTTGTAAACATTCTATAAGGTTCATTGGTGCCTTTTGTAATCAAGTCGTCAATCAAGACCCCGATGTAAGCCTCACTTCTCGTCAATATGAACGGTTCCTTTTCGTGTACTTTTTGATGCGCATTTATTCCGGCCATTAAGCCCTGGCAGGCTGCTTCTTCATATCCGGTTGTCCCGTTAATCTGACCTGCAAAAAATAGGTTTTCAATTAACTTAGTTTCTAGAGAGTGTCCTAGTTGTGTGGGTGGAAAATAATCATATTCGATGGCATA
>JBEDCS010000131.1:0-9486 GCA_041176605.1 Bacteroidota bacterium | reverse complement strand
AATTTTTGTGTGGCAACCGCCATGCGTTTTTCTTTTTGGCGTGAACAAGAACTGCTGACCATACATCCTAATGTGGCGCAAAAAGACTTTTATGTTGAAAACAACTTTGAACATTACCTAGAAAAAGGGGTTCGTTTCACACTTAAAAAATATGTTGCGGTCACTTCAACAATCAATCATTCTGAATTTGAGTTGGCTGCCAAAGCCATCAAGCGCGTTCGCGACGCTTATACTTCAGGTTTTGATACCCTACGGGCTGAGCATGAAAATGCCTGGGCCGATATCTGGAAAAGCGCAGACATTCAAATCGATGGCGATGAAGCCTCCCAACAAGGTATTCGTTTTAACATTTTCCATTTGTATCAGACCTATACTGGTAAAAATGCCAAGTTAAATATTGGCCCTAAAGGTTTTACAGGTGAAAAATACGGCGGCGCAACTTATTGGGACACAGAGGCCTACTGTTTGCCGTTTTATTTAAAAACGACTGACCCTCAAGTGGCCAAGCAGTTGCTAATTTATCGTTATCATCATTTAGATCGTGCCATTGAAAATGCCGAAAAACTCGGTTTTAAAAACGGAGCAGCACTCTACCCGATGGTAACCATGAATGGTGAAGAGTGCCACAACGAGTGGGAAATTACCTTTGAAGAAATTCACCGCAATGGCGCCATTGCTTTTGCTATCTATAACTACGTCCGCCACACCGGTGACTCCGCTTATCTTTCTGAATACGGTCTGCCAGTTTTAGCCGGAATTGCTCGTTTTTGGGCGCAGCGTTTCAATTGGTCTGAAGAGAAGAAAGCTTATGTCATGCTCGGCGTCACAGGGCCTAATGAATACGAAAACAACGTCAACAACAATTGGTATACAAACTACATAGCACGTTGGTGTATCAACTATTGCCTTGAAGTCGATGCGCAAGTAAGTGTCGCTTTGCCAGAGAAATTAAGTGCCAAAGAAATCAAAGATTTCCAACATATCGTTGACAACGTCTATTTCCCAGTACTAGCAGATACCAACATATTTTTGCAGCAAGATGGCTTTATGGATAAAGTACAATTGTCTGCCAATGATATCCCTGACGCAGAGCGCCCGATTAACCAACATTGGTCTTGGGATCGCATTTTGCGTTCAATTTTTATCAAACAAGCTGATGTCCTTCAAGGTCTTTACTTATTTGAGGATCATTTCAGTGAGGACGTCATCCGTGAAAACTTTGACTTCTATGAACCTAAAACCGTTCATGAGTCATCGCTTTCGCCATGTGTACACGTTATTTTAGCGGCCAAAATTGGTCGAATGGACAAAGCGCTTGAACTGTACTTGCGCACGAGTCGGCTTGACCTTGACGATTACAACCACGAAGCAGACGAAGGTTTGCACATTACCTCAATGGCAGGCACCTGGATGTCGGTTGTTGAAGGTTTGGGAGGTGTTAGGGTTACCGAAGCTGGTCTGTCCATTGATCCAAGTATTCCTAAACCATGGAAAGCGTATTCATTTCAAATTCGCTACAAAAATCAACCATTAGCACTTTCCATTTCACAGCAAAAAGTATCTATAGAAAATTTAGGTTCGGCGCCTGTTTCTTGCAAATTATTAGGTGAAGAGGTATTTATTGATGCAGGTAAAAAGCAAGAGGCAGCGTTGAAGTAATTCAGCGTTGAAAATGATGCGATTAACCATTTTATTAGGATTTATCCTGACTTTTTCGTTTTGTTCTGCTCAGGTAAACCCGAACAACAGGCAGGTTGTGTTGCAAGCGTTCTGGTGGGATTACTGGAACACCAATTATCCAAATGGATGGGCCAATTACCTTACCGAGCTCGCTCCCCGTTTAAGAGAATTAGGCGTAGATGCCGTCTGGATACCACCAACTATTAAAAATTCAGGTACCAATAGTGTTGGTTACTCGCCGTTTGATCATTATGACCTCGGTGATAAATTTCAAAAAAACAGCTTGAAAACCCGCATGGGCGATAAAGATGAATTGCTGCGAATGATAGCAGTGATGCATGCCAACGGTATAGATGTCATCCAAGATGTTGTGCTCAACCATGTCAGTAATGCCGGCAGTGCAAATGGAGGAGGAGGACAAGACCCTGCGGCATTAGACGATGGCCAAACCAACCGCTATAAAAATTTCAGGTATAGTTCGTTTAAAACACCTGCTTCTGCTGAATCAGCCGTGAACTATTTAGCGAGGGAAGGTCGTTTTCCAAAGAATTGGCAGAATTTTTACCCGAACAGTGGTAATCCTTGTTGTACAAATGACATCAACTCACCCTTTTGGGGGCCAGATATTTCTTATGAAAGCAGTGCATTTGGAACGTCGTCAAATGCGACGTTTAATCCAGCTCAAAGCACAGATTACATGCGTAATAATATGCGCAACTGGCTCATTTGGTATAAAAAACAAGTGGGATTTGACGGTGTTCGCTTAGATGCAGTCAAGCATTTTCCGAGCTATGTTGCTGAAGATTTTCTATGGAACATGCAATATGGTGCTATGTGGGCTAACGGAGGAGCAGATATGTTTGCAGTGGGTGAGTGGGTTGGAGGTACCAATCAGTTAGATGCATGGTGTACGGCAGTTCAGGACCGCGCCGGAACCTTTGACTTCAATTTACGCTTTGCACTTTCTGCAATGGTTAGTTCAAACGGAGCCTATGATCTTTCACTTATTCCAAGTCAGCAACAGCAAAATAGACAGCGTACAGTGCCATTTGTCAATAATCACGACACATTTAGACCACAACTTTCTGCACAAGGGAATTACACCGGTTGGAATACGGGTTCAGAGCTGAGCCCGCATATAGAACCCAACGATGTGCGTTCTTCAGCTGCACATGCGATCGTAATGTCCATAGACGGAGCACCTCAACTATTTTTTGAGGACCTTTTTAACATCGGTTACAATGGCAACCGATTCTTGCACCAACCTACAGATTCAATGACTTTACCCCTAGATTCTGACGTCGCCAATTTACTATGGTGCCATCAAAACCTAAGGTTCAAAGAGGGTGCTTATTTTGTGCGTTGGCAGGCTCCAGATGCTTTGGTCATTGAGCGTGGGGCGAAAGCACTAATTGGCATCACTGATAACTGGAATCAATGGCAACACCTGAATGGGGTTCAGACCAACTGGTCTGATGGGACGGTCTTAGTGGACTACTCGGGAGCCAATAGCAACCCGACCACCGTTTATGGCGGGGGAAAGGTAAATATTTCTATCCCGCCTTGTGATGGTTCGGCAAATTTTGGTAGACGCGGCTACTGTGTTTGGGCACCACAAGGGATTCAAACAAACTATCAAAATCCGTCAAAAAATGTAACCCAAGAGTGGGAACTAAGTGACGATCTTGGTGACCAGCATGTCAATTCATTACAGCAAGGAGGGCGTTTACCAAATAATAGTTTGGATTGTCGAGTAGCGGGCAGAATTTATGCCAAGGCTGGAGATACCGTTAACGTGGAATGGTATCCGGCTCAAGCAAACCTCGGGCTTCAATTAGCCATTTTGAACAAAGATTGTCAAGTATTAGACTCCGTGCAACAGACAGGAAATGGCATTTTCCAATTTGTTCCGACTTACAGTGGTTGGCATACAATCAGATTGCGCAATGCCACCGCAAGCCAAGCGGGGCAAAATTGTTGGGTAAAAGCAATTTATCAGGCACCTCAGGTAGTCCAGACAAATGAAGTAAAAAATAAATGCGCTTGTTCTATTTCAAATGGAGGGAATTCAGCAACAGATGAGTTGTTAGCAGAACAAATCATGATTTACCCTAATCCTGCACAAAATGAATTGATGATTACGTGGGATGAAAACGTTGTTGTGAATTCAATACAATTCATCGATTTAAGAGGATGTGTCCTCAAAGATTTTCAGGGTCGGTTTACCAATGACGCGCTCAATTGCACCAATTTGAATATGGAAAAAGGGAGTTATTTGGTCAGGATAAATACGACGAGCGGAAGTATCGTGAAGCCGCTGCAATTAAATTAGTCAATACTCAATTGCCCTTTGGCATACAGAAAAAGTCTGCTTCTTTCTGCAACCTCTTTGCGGAAGTAGGCTTCCTGTTTCTTGGGTAGGTAGCGTTTTTTGTGAAAACCAAACGTAAATACATTGAGGATTTTTCTGCCAAATGAAAAGGGAGCTTGAAACTTTTCGTCTATCGGATTGAGTTCAACAAGCGATAGCGTCAAGGCATCGCTTAGCCCCATTTGAAGCAATTGTATCCTTACTTGTTCAGAGCGCTCGTTATAGCGAGAAAGATGCTCAGGATCAACCTCTTTCAGTTTGGCAATGCGGTTGGCCTGAAAATCAAGGTCTAAAAAAGCTTTTTGCAATTCTTCAATACTCATCATAGGGCTACAAAGTAAGTTATTTCTTTTGAAAATAGCCTAAAAATTCGGCGTTGCCATCGCCGCCAAGAATGGGTGAGTCTATATAGCCCAGCCATTCCAATTGGTTGCGCAGCGCCATAGACTTGATGCTTTCCAAAAGGGCAGGGTATTGACTGACATCCTTGACAACGCCCGCTTTGTTGAGCGAACCCGGACCTAATTCAAATTGAGGCTTGACGAGTAAAATGACATTTGCGCCAGCTTTGAGAAATGGAATGGTAAAGGGCAGTACTTTTTCAAGTGAGATGAAAGAAACATCAACTACAATGCCATCAAGTAGCTCTGGAATTAATTTTTCAGTGAGATCGCGCGCATGCGTCTTCTCTAAATTGACCACCTTGGGGTCATTTTTAATGCGTTCATGCAATTGCTTTTGCCCTACGTCTACACAGTAACAGCGCTTTAAATCGCGGCTCAATAAGACCTCCGTGAAGCCTCCAGTACTTGCGCCTAAATCCATGAAGGTTTGTTCCTTGACCTCAATTCCCCAGTGATCAAGCGCAGCGATGAGTTTGAAGGCTGCTCTGGAGACCCATGGAATTTCTTCGGCCATTAATTCGATGACGGCATCTGTGGGTACTTTTTTGCCTGGTTTGGAAAAGAGCTTACCATTGACCTTAACGCCATATTTTTTAACGAGTTCTTCAGCGCGGACTCTTGTGCTTACAAGGCCTCGTTCAAGTAATATTTTATCAATGCGTTCTTCCATTATTCAGGGTAAATAAAAAGTATTTTTTCTGGCCAACCTTCTATTTGCAAATAGGTTGGGGCGTCTTTGACGAATTTATGGCTTAACGGTTTGAGGTCAAATTGCATTTCACCAAGGATTGGGTTCTCTTCATTCCCTTTCGTATTGAGATAATTTTCTTGTACAACAAACTTACAATTTCTGATAGGCGGAAAGGATTTGGCGAGCATAGGGCTGCCTACCAAGCTCAGTTTGCCTGGGTTAAAAGCACAGCTATATTTCACTGTGAGGACACCCTCCCAAACGGAAATAGTATCTATTTGAATGGGTGCTGCATCTGAGAGGAACCGCGCTTCATTAATTTCGGACATTTTCACTTCAATTGGTGTTGCCATTGCTAGAGATGGGATGCGTTTGGATCTTGGTACGAAACAAGAAAAAAGCAACGAGGATAAAAGGAGTATAAAAAGCGTTTTCATGGGTTCTTGCTTGACAAGTGTCGTCAAAAGTAATACCAATTGCGCAAAGAGTCCTATTTTTGTAACCGAATGAAGACGAAAACCCTTAAAAAAAATAAAGTCAATGTCATCACATTAGGCTGTTCCAAGAATACTTTTGATTCTGAACTCATGATGGCACAATTGAAAGCCAATCAGTTTGATGTAGAACACGAGGCGCAGCAAGATGATGCCGAAATCGTGATCATCAATACCTGTGGTTTTATCGACAACGCCAAACAAGAATCAATTGACACCATTTTGCGTTATACGGAAGCCAAGCAAGAAGGTCTGGTAGAAAAAGTTTACGTAACGGGTTGTTTGTCCGAGCGTTACCGCGACGATTTAGAAAAAGAAATCCCTGAAGTAGATGCCTACTTTGGTACGCGTGAATTACCGCGCTTACTCAAAACACTCAAAGCCGACTACAAGCACGAACTTGTGGGCGAACGCATTCTTACAACACCTAGCCATTACGCCTATTTTAAAATTGCCGAAGGTTGTGACCGCCCGTGTTCATTTTGTGCCATTCCGCTCATGCGCGGCAAGCACCTTTCTACACCGATCGAAGACCTCGTACTACAAGCCAAAGGTTTAGTAGCCAAAGGTGTGAAAGAAATTATGCTGATTGCCCAAGACCTGACTTATTATGGCTTGGACCTTTATAAAAAGCGTGCACTCTCCGATTTGCTCAAGCGTTTGTCTGACATAGAAGGCCTAGACTGGATTCGTTTACATTATGCGTATCCTTCTGGTTTTCCGATGGATGTACTCGATGTAATGGCTGAAAGAGACAACATTTGCAAATACCTCGATATGCCGTTGCAACATGGCTCTACGAAAATTCTACAAGCCATGCGTCGTGGAATCACCCGCGAAAAAACCGAAGAACTTGTGGCGCAAATCAGGGCAAAAGTACCAGGTTTGGCCTTGCGAACTACCCTTATTGCTGGTTATCCGGGCGAAACAGCCGCTGATTTCCAAGAAATGTACGATTTTGTCGAGCGCACGCGTTTTGATCGTCTTGGTATTTTTACCTATTCGCATGAAGAAAACACACACGCCTATCAATTTATTGATGATGTTTCTGCAAAACTCAAAAAAGAGCGTGCCGATCAAATCATGGAGTTGCAAAGTGGCATTTCCTACGAGCTCAATCAATTAAGAGTAGGTCAGACCTACAAAGTTTTGTTTGATCGGGTAGAGGGGGATTACTTTGTCGGGCGTACCGAATTTGATTCGCCAGATGTCGATAACGAAGTACTCGTTAAAAAAGACAGCGCTTATGTTCGTTTAGGAGATTTTTCGCGTATCCTTATCCACGAAGCAGATCATTATGATTTATATGGGACAGTTGTTCAATAGCCTTAAAATCGTTGGGTTTTTTACAGCCTTAATTTTCCTCAGTAGTTGTGGGCACGAAAATCCCGCGCGGCTGACTCAATTTGACCTATTAGAAAATAGCGCCAAAGCCAAACCATTGAAGCAAACGAATGGTCGCTTGCAAACAACAAACATTCAAATTGAATACCCGCAATTTGGCAAACATCCCTTCAGTCAATTAATGGGGCATTTGCTGATGCTCGATACCACAGGCGTTTATTGTATCGGGCAAAAATCTCTTCAAATCAAGTATCAAGTGCGCTGGGCCACCAAAAATGTCTTGAGTCTGAGTCAGGAAGTTGTAGTTGACGGCTCCATGAGTCAAGGGAAGCGCAAAACTACCATCGAACATTTATACACCTTGCTCAATGACACCATTTATAAGTTAGAATTAGAAGGTTCTCCAACGCTTTTGCAAGAAATTCAATTGGCACTCAAAAAGCGAACAGCTCCTTATTGCAGCCCTCCAAAAATTGAAGAAGTTTTCCCGCTTATACATCGAGGTCATTTAGAGGTTACGCCACACTACGGGAGCGCACTATGCGACACCACTTTTAGGCGCCACCGCATTCAAAGAAAAGACCTCCGCTTGATCGGCAATCAGGTTTTTTTAGTCCTGAAATCATAGAAGCTCTTTGCTTTTGCGCTGCTATTTGCAGAAGAACCTTATCTTTGAAATAAAATTTCAAACATGGGTTTACTAGACAATAAAGTCGTTTTAATTACCGGAGCATCCCGCGGTATTGGTAAAGCAATTGCCGAAGCGTGCGTTGCTCAAGGAGCCAAAGTAGCTTTCACCTATTTATCATCTGAAGAAAAAGCACGTGCACTCGAAACAGAACTGAGCGCCAATGGTGGTGTTGCGAAAGGTTTTAAATCAGATGCATCTGATTTTGAACAAGCACAAACCTTGGTGGATCAAGTTGTAGAAACTTTCGGCACCGTCGATGTATTAGTCAATAACGCTGGTATTACGCGTGATACACTATTGCTGCGCATGACCGAAGAGCAATGGGATGAAGTCATCAATACCAATTTGAAATCTGCCTTCAACCTGACCAAAGCCGTTCAAAAACCTATGCTTAAAGCAAGATCCGGCTCAATCATCAACATGAGTTCTGTTGTAGGTGTCAAAGGAAATGCAGGTCAAGCGAATTATGCTGCTTCTAAGGCTGGTTTGATTGGCTTTACAAAATCTGTGGCAGCCGAGCTTGGTTCAAGAAATATTCGCTGTAATGCGATTGCACCTGGTTTCATAGAGACTGAAATGACAGAAGTACTCGATCAACAAGTTGTTGAATCTTGGAGAAACAGCATTCCGCTTAAAAGAGGTGGTCAGCCCATTGATGTTGCCAATGCAACTGTTTTCTTGGCATCTGAAATGTCTGCATATATCACTGGTCAAACATTGCATGTTTGCGGTGGTATGTTAATGTAAGCTTATGAATATTCGTCCGAGGCGCAACCGAAAAAGCGCAACAATTCGCCAAATGGTGGAAGAGACGCAAATCATTGCGGCTCATCTCATCTACCCAATTTTCTTAAAAGACGGTCACGGGATCAAAGAAGAAGTACTTTCTTTACCCAATAATTTCCGTTGGTCTATTGATAAGCTTTTGCCTGAAATTGAGGCTTGTATGCAGCTCGGGGTAAAAACCTTTGATATTTTCCCTGCGGTTGATGACGCACTCAAGGATCAAATGGCCAGCTACAGCTGGGCTTCTGATAATTTTTATTTAAAAGCCATTCAGCAGATCAAGGATAGATTTCCAGAGGCAGTTGTCATGAGTGATGTCGCTATGGACCCTTATTCTTCAGATGGTCATGATGGTTTGGTTAGAAATGGGCAAATCATCAACGACGAAACCTTGCCTATTTTAGCCAATATGGCCTTGGCACAAGCACAAGCAGGTGTGGATATCATTGGCCCTTCTGACATGATGGATGGCAGGGTTGGTTACTTGCGCTCAGAACTTGATGTGGCCGGATACTCCGATGTTTCGATCATGTCCTACACAGCAAAGTATGCAAGTGCATTTTATGGACCATTCAGAGATGCGCTCAATTCGGCGCCTAAATCTGGTGATAAAAAGACTTACCAAATGAATCCGGCTAATAAAAGAGAGGCATTGCTCGAAGCACAACTCGACTTTGATGAAGGGGCTGACATGCTCATGGTGAAGCCAGCTTTATGTTATTTAGACATCATTAGCTTACTCAAAGAAAATTTCCCCATCCCGGTTACCGCCTATAATGTCAGTGGCGAATGCGCCATGGTTTACGCTGCTGCCAAAAACGGCTGGCTCGATTACGACCGCGCTGTTCATGAAATGCTCATCAGTATGCGCAGGGCAGGTGCAGACGCGATCTTGACCTATTTCGCCAAAGATTTTGCCCAACAAATCAAAAACGCTTAATTCATATTTGAATGGCCATTGAACTTACCTCCAATTACCTGAGCCTTGAAGCGTTCGAGGATTTACTGAGAAGTACTGAACCACT
>JBEDCS010000130.1:0-9810 GCA_041176605.1 Bacteroidota bacterium | reverse complement strand
TCAAATTGGTTTTTGCTTGAAGCAAAATTAATTCGGGTTGAATTAGTTGTTGTTGCCAAGGCTTTTTTGTTTTAATGTTTTGTACTCTGTTGAAATCAACATGCAAAAAACAGGACAAGGCACCCGCCTTTCAGCGGTGCCTTTCCTGCATATCCTGAATCGAATTACTTAACTTCTACTTCAGCACCAGCCTCTTCAAGAGACTTTTTGAGACCTTCAGCCTCGTCTTTAGAAACACCTTCTTTCAATGTAGAAGGAGCAGCATCAACTAGGTCTTTAGACTCTTTCAAGCCGTTACCAGTTAATTCTTTAACAAGTTTAACTACTGCAAGTTTGTTAGCGCCTCCTGACTTAAGGATAACATCAAACTCAGTTTTCTCAGCAGCAGCTTCGCCACCAGCAGCAGCACCACCACCAGCAACCATTACAGGTGCAGCAGCAGCAGGCTCGATGCCATACTCATCTTTCATAATTGTTGCTAATTCACTTACTTCTTTTACTGTAAGGTTTACCAACGTTTCCGCAATTTGCTTTAAATCAGCCATTTTATTTTAATTTAAAAAGGTTTAATAAATAATAAATTATGCTCGTTCTTCGAGCGTTTTAAGGATACCAGCAACTTTTCCGCCAGCACCTTGAAGACCAGACAATACGTTTTTCGCAGGACTTTGCAACAATGCGATAAGGTCTCCGATAAGCTCTTCTTTGCTTTTCAAAGATTCTAATGCACTTAGTTGATTGTCGCCGATAAAGATTGCTTCGTCAATGTAAGCACCCTTTAAAACTGGTTTCTCAGATTTCTTACGGAAATCAGCGATCAGTTTTGCAGGAGCATTTGCAACTTCAGAAATCATTACTGAAGTACTTCCTTTCAATACGTCGCGTAACGCACCGAAATCTTTTCCTTCAACTTGATCCATTGCTTTTTCAAGCAAAGCATTCTTCACAACTCGCATCGAGATGTTCGCTTGGAAGCATCTTCTGCGAAGCGTGTTTACGGACTCTACGGTTAAATCTGCAGTATCTGTCAAATACACAATGCTACTTGCGCTCAATTGAGCTGCTAGGTCGCTAATGTACTGTGCTTTTTCTTCTCTTGTCATGTGTTCTAAGTATTAAGCAGTAACAGACTTCGCGTCAATTTGTATTCCAGGACTCATTGTAGAGCTCAGGTAAATACTTTTAATGTAAGTACCTTTTGCAGCAGATGGCTTGAGTTTAACAAGTGTTTGAATGATTTCATGCGCGTTTTCGCGAATTTTTTCACCGTCAAAACTTACCTTACCGATTCCAGCGTGAACGATACCGTATTTGTCAACTTTAAAGTCGATTTTACCAGCTTTCACTTCTTCAACTGCTTTACCAATATCCATGGTAACAGTACCTGTTTTCGGGTTTGGCATCAAACCGCGTGGACCTAAGATACGACCTAACGCACCTACTTTACCCATCACAGAAGGCATCGTGATGATCACGTCAACACTTGTCCAACCAGCTTTGATCTTAGCGATGTAATCGTCAAGACCAACGAAGTCTGCACCAGCGTCTAGCGCTTCTTTTTCTTTGTCAGGAGTACAAAGTACAAGTACTTTAACGTCCTTACCAGTTCCGTGAGGAAGGGCAACGGTACCACGTACCATTTGATTCGCTTTACGAGGATCAACCCCTAGGCGAACACAAATATCTATAGAGGCATCGAATTTGGTAGTAGAAATTCCTTTTACCAAATCACATGCTTCTGATAGAGTGAAGACTTTTGACAAATCATATTTTGCCAAAATCTCTTTTCTTTTTTTAGAAACTCTTTTCATAATGAATGATTATTTGGATTTAGGAGCTTCGCCACCTTTAACGGTAACCCCCATACTTCTTGCTGTTCCCGCAACCATGCGCATTGCAGAATCAACTGTAAAACAATTCAAATCTGGAAGTTTATCTTCAGCAATCGCACGAACTTGATCCCAAGTAACGGAACCAACTTTTACGCGATTTGGCTCAGATGAACCTTTCTTAATTTTTGAATGCTCAATGATTTGCACCGCAGCTGGTGGTGTTTTGAGAACGAAATCAAAAGATTTATCACCGTAAACGGTAATGACAACCGGAACCACCTTACCCATTTTGTCTTGTGTACGCGCGTTGAACTGCTTACAAAACTCCATGATGTTCACACCTTTCGCACCAAGAGCTGGTCCGATTGGAGGAGATGGATTGGCTGCGCCTCCTTTGATCTGTAACTTGATCAATGCTGCTACTTCTTTAGCCATATATATACAAATTATGTAGTTAAACGTGGACTTCTCGACGGGAAGCTTTAGTCATCAGGTCCACTCCTACGGTTAATACAAGTTTAGCCCTCTTTCTCAACCTGCATATAGTTGAGTTCGAGGAGGTTCTTGCGGCCAAAAATTTTGACCATTACTTTCAGCTTTTTCTTCTCTTCGTTGATTTCGTCGATCACGCCGCTGAAATTATTGAAAGGACCATCAATTACCTTAACTGACTCGCCGATTACAAATGGAATTTTCAATTCTTCCTCTGTAACAGAAAGTTCGTCAACTTTACCAAGTATGCGATTGACTTCTGCCATTCGCATAGGAACTGGATCACCTCCTTTTACAGTACCTAAGAATCCGATCACATTCGGAATGCTTTTGATGACGTGAGTTACCTCACCAACTAAAGCTGCTTCTATAAGTACGTATCCTGGTAAGAAAGCTTTTTCTTTATTAACTTTCTTGCCATTCTGAATTTTAAAAACTTTTTCTGTTGGTATCAACACCTGATTGACGTAATCAGTGAGTTTCATACGCGCAATTTCGAGCTCAAGGTATTCTTTGACCTTTTTTTCCTTGCCGCTTACGGCACGGACCACATACCATTTCTTTGCTATATCCGCCATTTTAAATTTTGGGTTAGAAAGATCCGTATATAAAACCTAAAACACCTTTCCATAGTGAACCTTCTTCACCAGTGATTCCGAAAGTGAAATCCATGGCAAAAATGACTAGGGAAATGAGCAATGAGGCAACTACTACAAGAATGGTGTTGTTCTGCAACTCTTTCCATGTAGGCCAGGTTACCTGATGAACCATCTCATTGTAAATATCGATGATGTATGATCTTAATTTTAACACGAATTGCTGTTTTAATGTGCACGGGCGGTAGGATTCGAACCCACGACCAATGGTTTTGGAGACCACTACTCTACCAGCTGAGCTACACCCGTTTAAAAAGGGGAGCTGTTAACTCCCCTTGTTTTTAACTTTTTGTAGAATCTTAAGCTACGATTTCTGTAACCTGTCCAGCTCCTACTGTACGACCACCTTCGCGGATTGCGAAACGAAGACCTTTATCCATTGCAACTGGTACGATCAATTTAACATTGATTGATACGTTGTCACCTGGCATAACCATCTCGCGACCATCAGATAAGAAAATCTCACCTGTAACGTCTGTTGTACGGAAATAGAACTGAGGACGGTATTTGTTGTGGAAAGGAGTGTGGCGACCACCTTCTTCTTTCTTCAATACGTAGATTTCAGCTTTAAATTCGATGTGTGGTGTAGTTGAACCTGGCTTACAGATAACCATTCCACGCTTGATTTGTGTTTTTTCAATACCGCGTAGTAACAAACCAACGTTGTCACCTGCTTCACCGCGATCTAGGATCTTACGGAACATCTCAACACCTGTTACAGTTGAAGTCAATTTAACTTCACCCATACCAAGGATTTCAACTGGCTCACCAGAGTTGATTACACCTGTTTCGATACGACCTGTTGCAACTGTACCACGACCTGTAATCGTAAATACGTCTTCAACTGGCATCAAGAAAGGCTTGTCAACGTCACGTGGAGGAAGTTCGATATAAGTATCAACTGCATCCATCAATTCTTCGATTTTAGCAACCCACTGTGGTTCAGCGTTCAATGCACCAAGTGCAGAACCTTGAATAACTGGAGCGTTGTCACCGTCATATTTGTAGAAAGAAAGTAATTCACGTACTTCCATTTCAACTAATTCTAATAATTCTGGATCGTCAACCATGTCCACTTTGTTCATGAAGACAACCATACGAGGAACACCTACCTGGCGACCAAGAAGGATGTGCTCACGTGTTTGTGGCATAGGTCCGTCAGTTGCAGCAACAACCAAGATTGCACCGTCCATCTGAGCAGCACCTGTAACCATGTTCTTTACGTAGTCGGCGTGACCTGGACAGTCAACGTGTGCGTAGTGACGGTTAGCAGTTTCATACTCAATGTGAGATGTGTTAATTGTGATACCGCGCTCTTTTTCTTCAGGTGCGTTATCAATTGAGGAGAAGTCACGAGCCTGAGCCAATCCTTTGCTCGAAAGAACGCTAGAGATAGCAGCAGTCAACGTAGTCTTACCGTGGTCAACGTGTCCGATGGTACCGATGTTGACGTGTGGTTTGGAACGGTCAAAATTTTCCTTAGCCATTTTTGTATTTGTTACTTAGTTAATAATATACTTATTTATCATAAAGGTCCGAAGCGCAAGGCACAACGGACTTCAATGCAATACTATGTTGAGCCAATGACGAGAATTGAACTCGTGACCTCTTCCTTACCAAGGAAGCGCTCTACCCCTGAGCTACACCGGCGCTCAATGAAAAAGTGAGCGGGAGACGAGATTCGAACTCGCGACGTTCAGCTTGGAAGGCTGACGCTCTACCAACTGAGCTACTCCCGCTTGTTTTTCAAATGGTCTGTGGGGAGAGCAGGATTCGAACCTGCGAAGGTGTACACCAGCAGATTTACAGTCTGCCCTCGTTGGCCGCTTGAGTATCTCCCCAACAATGAGAGCCGATGGAGGGATTCGAACCCCCGACCAGCTGATTACAAATCAGCTGCTCTGGCCAACTGAGCTACATCGGCTTATTAATTTGAATGTTGGTAATTCACTAATATTGAAAGAACTTTTCCCCTAAACCTCGCGTTTTGGGATTGCAAATGTACGAAACTTTTTTTTATCACAAAGAGTTTTTGAAAAAATTTCTTCAATCAAAAAAAAGAGTCGTTTCCATTGACAGGGCTTCGCATACGAGATTTGTTTACTTTTGTTTCAATGCAGCATAAAAGAGTAATAATGACCGTCTCGAGTGACCTCGTCACAGACAACCGCGTTCATCGCAGTTGTACCTTACTCACCGAGCTCGGTTACAGCGTCATTTTATTGGGCAGAGTCAAGAAAGATAGTCCTGTTATGCCAGCGCGTGCCTATGTATTTCGACGCTTTCATTTGCCTTTTGAGAAAGGAGCCATGTTTTATGCGACACTAAATGTGCGTATTTTTATCTATCTGCTCTTTTCAAAGCGCGCTAACTTATTTGCAAATGATCTCGATACACTGCCAGCCGCTTTTCTGGTGAGTAAATTAAAAAGGGTGCCGCTCATTTACGATAGTCATGAGCTTTTTACTGAGGTTCCAGAACTAATTGAAAGACCGAAAATTCAAAAAATATGGCTTTCTATCGAAAGGTGGATTTTTCCGAAGTTAGCTTTCGTCATCACTGTCAACGCATCAATAGCTCAAATTTTTAAAGGAAAATACAAGCAGGATGTTGCGGTGGTTAGGAACGTTCCGATGCGATTAACTGCCCTTAAGCCATTCAGCAAGCAAGAACTTGGTCTTGAACCGCAAACCAAAATGCTCATCATTCAAGGAAGTGGTTTGAATGTAGATCGCGGCATTGAAGAAGCAATTTGCGCAATGACCATGATTGACAATGCAGTACTGTTTTTGGTAGGTAGCGGGGATGTTATTCCCAAAGCGAAAAGATTGGTTGACGAAAAATCGCTGCAAGACAAAGTGATTTTCGTGGGACGTCTTCCCTATTCTGAAATGATGCGTTATACGGCAACAGCGGATCTTGGCCTGGCCATAGACAAACCTCTTAGCTTGAATTACCAACTTGCCCTGCCCAATAAGGTTTTCGATTATATCCAAGCCCAAACTCCAATTATCGCTAGTCCATTGGTTGAAATTGAGCGCCTTGTCAAAAATTATGATTGTGGAGAATTGATTCAAGAAGTTGACGCTAACAGCATCGCTCAAAAAATAAACCAAATTTTATCCAATCAAGAACGCCTGATACAACTTCAATTGAATTGTCAGAAAGCCGCTCAGATCGAACACTGGGAAAAGGACGTCAAGGTATTAAAGGAAGTGATTAGCGCTGCCTACGGATAGTACTTAGCCTGCCAAGGCGATAGAGGTCAAATAAACGAAGTGGGGCTCTTCCTGTTAGTAAAATTCTTTTGAGCAACGGATTGAAAAGTTGAATGAATTGAAGTGTCACGCGGCCAATCAATTGACTTTCCATTTGAAGATACGTAGCTAACAATTGGTTATGTGACAAGAGCTCATGGGTGAATCGATGTTCATTGATCCACAATAAGTTGCTCAAAGCCTGTTCCGTTTTAAGTAAAAATGTCGCATTGTCATCCAAACTCAGATTCCAGACAGGATTATCAATATGTAAAATCTGAATTGCTGCGGCGCTTAAGGCTACACCAAAAAGTGTGTCTTCGTGACCATAACCAGTAAGGCCCTCTTCAAAAGGGATTTTTTCTAAAATAGAGCGGTCAATAATAAAATTATTGGTCTTAAAACCCGCCTCTTTTTTTGCGAGTCGCTGATCAAAATTTAGACTCTCCCTATTTGTAGAATAACGCCAGCGCAATAAATAGTTTGCTGCGGGTTTTTCTTGTTGATAACAACTTGCGCCTACCAAAACGGCAACATCTTGATTTTGCAGCCTCTTGATGTAATTAGAAAGGAATTTTTCATTCAAGACGGTGCTGTCTCCGTCCAAAAACAGAAGATACCTTGATTGGGAGTGCTTTAAAAATAAGTTGCGGATTTTTGCGCGGCCAATATTTTGTTGCAGGAGAACATTTGTAACTAAAGCTTCATTAAATGTATTGAGTGCAGCATATGGCTCTCCCGATGCGTCGTCTATCAGGACGATGTCAACTTGAGCATCATCTAGGCGCTTGATTTGATCGAGCAAGGTCAGTACAAGTTTTCTGACGTCTGATCGATAAATCGGGATACAAATACTTAATGAAAGCATTTTTTAATGGTGGCCTAATTGACTAGGCCATGGTATTCGGTGTCCCAAAATTCATTGGTGGGAAACCCGCTTGCGGCTCGTCAATGACACCAAAATTTTGTTCGTATTTTTCAATATTTTCTGCCAGCGCCTGTAAAAAACGCTTGGCATTTTGTGGTGTCATGAGGACGCGCGAACGCACTTTACCTTTTGGCATTCCGGGCATGATTTGCACGAAATCACAAACGACCTCAGCAGGTGAGTGCGTAATGATTGCTAAGTTTGAATAAACCCCGAGTGCGATATCCTCAGAGAGCTCTATATTCATTTGATTGTCTTGATTTTCCATTTTAAATTAAAGTTTCATGTTCGTTAAAGGTAATGCCGTATTGTTCGAGTTCAGAAAGAATAGGCTCATAAATTTGTTTGTCAACAGGTAAAGTTACGCCTGTTTTTTGAATGGTTTTGTTGAGGATCAATTTAGCGGCAATGGCTACTGGCAAACCTACGGTGTCAGACATTGCGGTATAACGTTGATCTGAACCAATTGCCACCATAGAACTTTCGATTTTGTGCTTTTGTCCAGACTTCTGGTAAATAAATTCATGATACATCACCAGCATGTCGTTGTCGTTTGAACCTAATTTCCAAGCGGCTTCCAATAACTCCTGCAAGTACTGAGCAGGACTTGCTTCTTTTGCCTTGAAAATATACGTAGCATCAAACAAGCCGATCTCTTCAAAAAGAGGCAATAGATGAGCTTCATCTCCCAAAAATGCGGAAAGTTTTTGTTCAACGCTGCGCTGATCTTTGAAAGGAATAAAAGTATTGAGTAACATGCGAGGCGTAAAGTGGCCATCGTTTTTAATGGTGTAACTGTCTTCGGTGAGGCCAAGTTGAATGAGCGCATTCCAAGCAGCACAAAACGGTGGCACTCTTAATGTGCCTCGGATAATGGTTGGTAAATCTTGTAAACCGTAGGTTTCGAGATACGAAATGGAATTGCGATTTGCATAGGCCTCAAACTGTCCGTAATCGGGAACTGTTATTAATTCGGTCTGCTGAAAAAGTCGGTGATATGGCAGGTACTTTAGCGCACCTGCTTCTTTGTAAATTGCTGCGGAACCTTGGCCTGCTAAAACCACATTTCTCGGATTCCAAGTAAACTTATAATGCCACTGATTGGTATCAGAGATCGGTGCAATTAAACCACCACAATAGGACTTGAACGACAATAGTTCGGCGCCGTTTTCTTGAATTTGATGAATGATTTTCATGGCACTCATGTGATCAATTCCTGGATCTACGCCGATTTCATTCATGATGACAATACCTGCTGCTTTCGCACTCGCGTCTAGTGCACCCATCTCTGCCGAAATGTAGGACGGTGTAATGAGGTGTTTTTGAAGAGAGATGCAATCATGTGCTACGCCGACATGGTAAATGGCAGGAAGCATAGAAATCACTAAATCTGCTTTTTCGATATAAGGTTTGCGCGCTTCAGAATCAAGGGCATTAAATTGATGCGCTGTTGCGCGCGGATGTCCGCCTAATTTCGCGTGGATCAATTCTAGATTTTGATCAACAACGTGTAAATGCCAATTTTCGGATTCGCTGTGTTCAAGTAAGTATTTGATCAGCGTTGAAGCTGATAAACCAGCGCCTAAAAGTAAAATATTTTTCATGCAATTATGAGAGACACAAATGTAGAAAACTATTGGGAATTGTCAGATGAAAGCATAAACATTATGGGCACATCCAATCGCTGCGCCCATGATTTTTCATTGTGCCCAGCTCCTTCTACTATAGCTTCTAAAAATCTTGGATTTTTCTGATCATATCCTATTAATGCTAAGGTGTTCAATAAGCGGTCATGGTAAGGTCCGTAATAAGCATCTAAAGTTTCTGTACCTCGATCAACATAAAGACGGTGCTTTTTATCTGCCTTAAACTCTTGCTCGAGGTAAATATTGAACGGGATCACAAGTGCCTCCACCATTCCTTCATCAAACATCCCGAAATTGATCATGGGCGTATGTATGGAAAGGCAGGCCGCGGCTCCAAATAATTTAGGTTTTTCACAGAGTGCGTAGAGCGAAATTAAACCTCCCATACTCGACCCAAGCACCATGCGGTCTTTGGTTTTCGGACTCGTATGATAGGTGCGTTCAATAAAAGGAACAAGCGTGTCCTCTATCCAATTCAAATAAGCATCTGCCCTTAGCTGACCATTCCATTGGGCAGCCAGTAATTTATCACGATAACTTTGCGGCATGTATTGAGCCACTTTTTGAGGGAAAAATTCAGCATATCGATTTGGTGGATCATTGTGAATACCAACAACAATGAATTGAGGATGAAAGTATCGACCCAACTTATTGTAATAGAGTTCATCAACACCCCATTCTTGTTTGTTCCAAGTTTGGGTACTGTCAAAGAGCATTTGCCCGTCATGCATATAGAGGGTTTTGAGTCCTTTTTTACCTGCACAGGCCATCGGTACATAAACATCTACCATTCTTGTTGCATGCGCAAATGGAAGCTCAAATCGATAGACATGCCCTCCAACGACGTTAAGGTTGTGCTGTCGTGCAAGTTGGCTTGCTTCCATAGCTGCGCTCCGATTTTTTTGAGCGTATATTTTAAAAGAACAACAGATGAAAAGACAAAAGAGAAGGCGCATGAGCTTTTTTTGACAAGATTAAGATGTTTCGGTGAATGTTGCG
>JBEDCS010000129.1:0-13295 GCA_041176605.1 Bacteroidota bacterium | reverse complement strand
CGCCCATGCTCCAGTTGGGATGCTTGAGCGCTTGTTCTAAGGTTACACTTTGAAGTTGCTCGTGGGTAAACCCTCTGAAAGGCCCGCCCGAAGCAGTGAGGTATATTTTTTCAATTGGGTTTTGGAATTCACCAACTAAACACTGAAAAATAGCCGAATGCTCGGAGTCTACTGGGTAAACATTGACGCCTTTCTCTCTAGCTAATTTGGTGATCAGCTCACCTGCAACCACTAACGTTTCTTTATTGGCCAAGGCAATTGTTTTGCCGGCTTCTATGGCGTGAATAGTCGGTTTGAGGCCAGCGTAGCCCACTAATGCGGTTAGTACGGTATCAACCTCTGTAGATTCTACCACTTGGCACAGCGCTTCCTGACCCGCATACACATGAATATCTGCAGACCAAAGCGCATCTTTCACCTTTTGATATTGGCTTTCATCGGTAATGACAACCGAATTTGGCTGAAACTTCAACGCTTGCTCGATGAGTAATTCGGCATTTTTACCTGCGGTAAGGACCTGTAAATCAAAATGATCTGGGTAAGCAGCCAACACCTCAAGTGCTTGCGTTCCTATTGACCCCGTCGATCCTAAAATGGCAATGCCTTTCTTTTCTTGCATAGACAAAGGTAACAATTGTGCTTGAAGAAAGTTTGGTCTACTCCACCGTCACCGACTTCGCCAAGTTTCTTGGTTGATCGACGTTGCAGCCGCGCATGACAGCGATGTGGTAAGAGAGGAGTTGGAGCGGGATTGTCGCGACAAGTGGGACTAAGAATTCGTCTACTTCAGGAATTTCAATGACGTGGTCAGCCATGTTGCGGACTTGTTCGTCGCCTTCAGTGACAATAGCAATGACTTTTCCTTTGCGGGCTTTGACCTCTTGGATATTGGAAACCACTTTTTCATAGGAAGTGCCTTGCGTTGCAATAACAATAATTGGCATGTTTTCGTCAATCAAAGCAATAGGGCCGTGCTTCATTTCTGCCGCCGGATAACCTTCAGCATGGATATAGGAAATTTCTTTGAGTTTGAGCGCGCCTTCGAGTGCTACAGGGAAAGAACTACCACGGCCAAGATAAAGCGCATTAGCAGCATCTTTGTAGATAGCAGCAATTTTTTCAATATCTGGGTCCGATTCAAGAACACGTTTTACTTTTTCAGGAATGGCCTCGAGTTCTGCCAATAATTGACGGAATTTGGATTCTGAAATAGTGCCTTTCTTTTGGGCCAATGAAAGGGCCATAAGTGTAAGCACTGTAACTTGAGCTGTAAAGGCCTTGGTTGATGCTACACCGATCTCTGGGCCAGCGTGTGTGTAAGAACCTGCGTCGGTGATGCGTGCAATAGACGAACCCACAACGTTGCAAATTCCTAGGATAGTCGCGCCTTTTGATTTGGCTAATTCAAGTGCCGCAAGCGTATCTGCGGTTTCACCAGATTGCGAAATGGCAATTACCACATCGTTCTCGCTGAGAATGGGGTTGCGGTAACGGAATTCGCTTGCGTATTCAACTTCTACGTTAATGCGAGCAAGATCTTCGATGAGGTATTCACCGACCAAGCCTGCATGCCATGAGGTGCCGCAAGCCACGATGATGAGGCGGTTTGCAGAAATCATTTTTTGCTCGTATTCACGGATACCGCCAAGTGCTACCCAAGCTTCTTCAGAATTCAAGCGACCTCTGAAACAATCTTGAATGGAACGCGGTTGTTCGTGAATTTCTTTGAGCATGAAGTGCTCGTAACCACCTTTTTCAAGCGCCTCGAGCTCTAACTCGAGTTCTTGGAAGAACGGTGTTTTTTGTTGGTCCGAAATATCGTATAGCTTGAGGCCTTCTTCAAGGTCAATGACGGCAACTTCTTCGTCATCGAGGTACACTACTTTTTTTGTGTATTCAACAATTGGTGTAGCATCAGAGGCGCAATAGTAAGAACCATCAGCACCGATACCAACAACAAGTGGGCTACTTTTTCTGGCTGCTACGAGTCTGTTTGGGAAATCTGAAGAAATGGCTACGATGGCATAAGCGCCAACTACGTGGTTCAATGCCAAACGCAACGCTTCGCCAAACCATACATTTTCTTTTTTTTGAATGTAGTCTACTAAATGTACAACTACTTCGGTGTCTGTCTCACTTTTAAAGACATATCCGTTTTTAATCAATTCTTTTTTGAGGACATCGTAGTTCTCAATGATGCCATTATGAATCAAGGAGATTTTTCCATCCATAGAAGTGTGTGGATGTGAATTGATATCTGAAGGTTCGCCATGGGTTGCCCAACGTGTATGCCCGATACCGGCGTGTCCTTCACAATTTTGTGTGGCCGCAAAAGCTTCTAGGTTACTTACTTTACCAACGCGTTTATAGACGTTGAGTACGCCATTGTTTGATAATGCAACGCCTGAGCTGTCATAGCCGCGGTATTCTAATCTTTTGAGTCCTTTAACGACGATAGGATAGGCTTGTTGTTTGCCAATGTATGCTACAATTCCACACATAATTAATAAGTTGTATAGGTAACGACGAGTTTGGGTTTCTTTTTATTGGTGGTTTCAATACCATTAAAGACAATGCGTTCTGCTGAATTTCTAAAAAACAACGGCGAAACCACAATGCCAGTGTTTTCAAGCTTGCCATTGACAAGTGATTGCAAATAGGCACGAATATCTAGTTCGTATTGTTTTTTGGTATCTGAGTATAGGCCAGCAATTCCAAGAGAAGTGTAATAAATATCTGACGCATTTAATTTGCTAGCTGCAGTCACACGAGAACCTGGCTTGTAGCGGTATCCGGTTTGGAACTGGACAGGAAGCGTGAGGTCTGCACGGTGAATGATGATATTTTCAGGGAGTTGGTCAAGCCCTGGAATTTTAACCATAGCGCGCAATTTATTGGCCTGCGCATAAAATGATTTCTGACCCAAAGTACTATCTGCAATTATTGCAGCAATGGGTGTGTTGGCTTGATCGTGGCTGACGTTAGTGAAGTCGGCGCAATTGGAGTTGATGTTGAAATCATAGGTTTTTGGCACACCTGCTAACTTGAAATAGATCGTCATCTTAGAGGCAGCATTGTTGTTGATGTCTAGATATAAAATGGCACCTTTTCCTGAGGTTTGGGCAGGATTATTTACCTTGACCTGGAAACCTTTGAAGAAATCTTGAAATGCAGCATTTGAAGCAAAAGTACTTGGGTTACTGATCGATTGGTTGATGAATGACCAAGCCTTATTGGTATCTAAGTGGATGCGCAATTGAGGATCGACTTCTTTGCCAGCAACAATTGTAGGGTTGATAGGATCAGGAATGATTGAACCCTGGCCCTGTGCCACCCAATTTTGATTTTGTGTACTCAGGGTAGAAAATTGATAATATTTAGTCGTGGCTGCATTTTCAATGGAGTCTGAGAGTTCATAGACTTCAAAGTTTTGAGCACTGAGGTCACCGTAATAACCAAGATATTCAAAAGCAAGAACGAAAGAGTCTATGACAATTTGAGAAGGGTCGCCAAAATTTGGATTGAGGCCCGGAAGCCTAAATTCAGTGAAAACCGATGCTTGGACCTTGCCAAATTTAGGGTCAACATAAGATCCTAGGAGTACATTAGAAGCGTTTTTAGTTTCTGTTGAATCTTCAAGGATAGAATAGGTAACAAGTTCAAAGGTATCTGTTGTGACACCATTGAGCAAGGCATTGGGGTCAATGATATCTTTACCTAGATTGGGATTCTTTTTGGTACAGGCTGTCACAAAAAGCAACAAAATTGCCAGTGTGCTGATTGCTTTCATGCTGCTTAAGCTAGAACGTTAGACTCAATTACTTTGTCGAAGAAGGCAGAAAGCTCTTTGCCCTGATGCTCTTCAGCTACATAAGGCATTTTAAGAGCGGTGCACTCATCATAAAGCTTTTGTAGTGGCGCATCGAGACTTTCAGCTGCAATATTTACGCCATCACAATGCGACAAAATGACTTTGGTAATGTTCTCAAAACTGCTGTCTTTAAGTGCATCAGCCACATCTTGAGGGAAGCCGTCAAATGCTAATTTTTCAGCAAAACGTGGGTCCCAAGGTTCATTAAAACTATCGTTATACAAACTGTAAACAACTTTAGTTTCTTTGAAATGAGGGTCTTTATTGAAAATATGCTTGATATAAAGCGCCATCACGCCAGTAAGCCAACCATGACAATGAATGACGTCTGGTTGCCAACCAAGTTTTTTAACTGTTTCGAGGACGCCTCTGCTGAAGAACATAGCGCGTTCGTCGTTGTCTGGGTGAAACTTGCCGTCTTCTTCTTGCAAACAAGTTTTGCGTTTGAAGTAGTCGTCGTTGTCGATGAAATAGACCTGCATGCGCGCGGCCGATACAGATGCCACTTTGATGATGAGTGGGTGGTCGTGGTCGTCGATGCTGATATTGAGACCCGATAAACGAATCACTTCATGTAATTGATGACGTCTTTCGTTAATTGCACCAAAACGGGGTGTAAATACACGGATTTCTTTACCTGCATCTTGAACTGCCTGGGTGATGCGTCGAGCGCTGCCGGAAATTTCAGATTTTGGTAAGAAAGGAAAGATTTCTTGAGAAATAAATAGGATTTTCTTCTTTTCCATTCAGTTGAATATGCTAGCAAAATTACGAATTAATCGTGAACTATCCTAAAAAGCTATAGCTTTGTCCGATTTGAATCAACACTTTAGACGAAGCAATGCAAACCTTTGTTACTCGAGATGAAATTAGCCACTGGCGAAAGCAGTTGTCACAAGACCAAAAAAGTTTGGGTTTTGTACCAACAATGGGCGCTTTGCATGCAGGACATTTATCGTTGGTCAAAAAAGCAAGTAAAGAAAATGATATTGTACTCGTCTCTATTTTTGTAAACCCCAAGCAATTTAACCAACAAGCTGATCTTCAGTCTTATCCAAGAATGCTTGAAGCAGATATCGCTCTGTTGAGCGCGCTTTCTAATGTTGTCATTTTTGCACCCAACGAGGCTGAAATGTATCCTTCAGGGTTGGCTTTTGAGCCCATGCAACTCGGCGAAATTGGCACTGTACTTGAAGGCGCAAAAAGACCTGGACACTTCGATGGTGTGGTTCATGTAGTCCACCATTTATTTGCGCTCATCGCACCGGATCGGGCCTATTTTGGAGAAAAAGATTTTCAACAGTTGGCTGTCATCCGCAAATTGAACGCACATTATCAATTTGGAATAGAAATAGTTGCTTGCCCAACCAAAAGAGATCCTGATGGTTTGGCCATGAGCAGCCGCAACTTAAGGTTGTCTGCCCAAGAGCGCAACAAAGCACTTTCTATTTTCAAAGCGTTGACCTTTATCAAAGAAAATGCAGGAAAAGAACCCATTGAAACAATGCGCCATCGTGCCATTCTAATCATTGAAGAAGCAGGTTTACTCCTTGATTACTTCGAAATTGTAAACCCTCATACCCTAAAAACTTGTGCTGATTGGCAAGCAGAACAGCTCTGTTGTGTGGCTGCATTTTGTGGAGAAGTAAGACTCATCGACAATATGTTGTGCGAATCAGTAAAATTGCCTTAATTTTGCGGCGCTATTTATTATGTACATCGACGTCTTAAAATCGAAAATTCATCGTGTCCGTGTGACACAAGCCGACCTCAACTATATCGGCAGTATCACCATTGATGAAGCCCTCATGGAAGCTGCAAACCTTATCGAAGGTGAAAAGGTCCAAATTGTTAATATCAATAACGGCGAGCGTTTTGAAACCTACGTGATCAAAGGTGACCGCTCATCTGGGATGATTTGTTTGAATGGCCCTGCAGCACGCAGAGTTGCCATCAACGACATCATCATTATTATTGGTTATGCCATGATGGATTTTGAAGAAGCTAAAAATTTCAAGCCATCTTTGGTTTTTCCTAACGAACAGACTAACTTGCTCTCTTAAAACTCTATGAGTAAGAGACTTGCCAACCTCAATCATAAAATTCTCAACTGGGATGACGCCCTGCGACTCAGAAATGTTTGGGCGCTGAAAGGCGAAAAAGTCGCGTTTACCAACGGCTGTTTTGACATCTTACATTTAGGCCACGTGACTTATTTGGCACAAGCAGCTGATACTGCGCAACACCTCATCGTTGCCATCAACACCGATGCATCGGTCAGAGCTCTTGAAAAAGCACCCAACCGACCAATCAACCCTGAAATTGCCAGAGCAATGGTGCTTAGTGCCCTCAGTTTTGTTGATGCTGTTGTGTTCTTTGAACAACAGACACCGCTCGAAATCATTGAAACACTCAAGCCCGATGTATTGCTCAAAGGTGCCGATTATGATGCCAATCAAACCGACACGTCGGCAAAAGATTATATTGTTGGCGCTGATTTGGTCAAGTCATACGGCGGTAAAGTGCAAACAATTCCTTTTGTAGACGGCTATTCGACCACCGGAATTTTAGCGAAAGGGAAATTTTAGTCCTATCTTTGTGGCTTAAATTTTTTTAGTCATGAGCCACTCCGAACTTTCTGAGCAAGAAATCCAAAGACGCGAATCGCTACACAAGCTTCGCGAATTAGGTATTGATCCTTATCCTGCTGCGCTCTACCCAGTAGATGCATTTGCAAGCGATATCAAAGAAAAGTTCGAAGATGGTAAACAGGTTTGCTTGGCCGGAAGAATGCTCTCTCAGCGCATTATGGGCAAGGCCTCCTTTGCTGAAATTCAAGATGCTTCGGGCCGAATCCAAGTTTATTTCAACCGTGACGAAATATGTCCGGGAGAAGACAAAACTTTATATAACGACGTTTTCAAGAAGCTTCTTGACCTCGGTGACTTCATTGGCATCAAAGGGCAAGTATTTAAAACACAAGTAGGAGAAATCTCGGTCAATGTTACTGAGTTTTCGTTGCTGAGCAAGTCATTGCGGCCACTCCCTTTACCTAAAACTGATGCCGCTGGTGTAGTACACGACGCCTTTACAGACCCCGAATTGCGCTACAGACAACGCTATGTTGACATGGTTGTAAACCGTCAAGTGAAAGATATTTTTATCAAAAGAACTAAGCTCTTTAATGCCATGCGCGAATTTTTTAATCGCGAAGGCTACATGGAAGTAGAAACGCCTATACTACAAGCCATTCCAGGAGGCGCCTCTGCCAGACCATTCATCACTCATCACAACGCACTTGACATTCCGCTCTATATGCGTATCGCCAATGAACTCTATTTAAAAAGACTCATTGTAGGTGGCTTTGACGGCGTCTATGAATTTTCAAAAAACTTCAGAAATGAAGGCATGGACCGCACCCACAACCCTGAGTTCACGGCCATGGAAATCTACGTAGCCTACAAAGACTACAACTGGATGATGGATTTCACTGAACAATTACTTGAGCATTGCGCATTAGCTGTAAATGGCAGTACTATTGCTCAGTTTGGCGAACACACCATTGATTTCAAAGCGCCATACAAGCGCGTTACCATGCGTCAATCAATCATCGATTTTACAGGTTTTGATATCGCTGGGAAATCAGAAGATGAATTGCGTGCTGCAGCCAAATCTATGGGGCTCGAAGTAGACGAAACCATGGGTACAGGCAAATTAATTGATGAGATTTTTGGCGGTAAATGTGAAGGTAATTATGTACAGCCTACATTCATTACCGACTACCCGAAAGAAATGTCACCGCTTTGTAAAGTGCACCGCGAAGACCCAAGTCTTACCGAGCGCTTTGAACTGATGGTTTGTGGAAAAGAAGTGGCTAATGCCTATTCCGAACTCAATGACCCCATTGATCAACGTGAGCGCTTTGAAGAACAGCTCAAATTGCAAGAACGGGGCGACGACGAAGCCATGTTCATCGACCAAGATTTCTTGCGTGCCTTAGAATACGGTATGCCGCCAACAAGTGGGCTCGGCATTGGCATGGACCGCCTGATCATGTATTTGACCAATAATGCGTCCATTCAAGAGGTGTTATTCTTCCCACAAATGCGTCCAGAAAAAACAACGCAAAAAGTAGTACTCAACGACACTGAAAAAGAAATTTATCAAAAGATTCAGTCCGAAAAACAACTCCTTCTTAGTGAGCTTCGAGCTGCATTTGAAATCAGCAATAAGCTGTGGGACACCTCTATTAAAACGCTTACAAAAAACAATCTGGTAAGCGTATTTAAAGATGGAGAACTACTTTTAGTTAAAGTAATCGAAGACTAAACTGAAATCGCTTTTTTTGTCCGCAGTTTTTCTGCGGACTAAATATAGCGTTTCACGAATTCCCACATTACTATACCTGCGCAAACACTCACGTTTAAACTATGCTTAGTGCCAAACTGCGGTATTTCAATGATATAATCAGCGAAATCAAGCGCCTTTTGATCTACGCCGTCAACTTCATTGCCAAATACCAAGGCGAAACCCGGCGCTTCTAACATATTGATATTTTGCAACAATGTGGTTTTGACAGCCTGTTCCACCACCCCGACATGATATCCTTTTGCCCGAATGCGCTCGAGCGCCGTCATTAGATCAGCCTCATAGGACCATTTGACCGTATCGGTGGCGCCTAGTGCTGTTTTATGAATTTCGCGATGAGGGGGCTGTGCGGTGATGCCACACAAAATAATTTCTTCAATATTAAAGGCGTCTGCTGTTCTAAAAAAGGCGCCTATATTATTGAGGGAACGAATGCTGTCAAGGACGACTATTATCGGAAATTTGGGTTGCGCCTTGAATTGTGCCTCATCTAGGCGTTCGAGTTCCCAAAGTTTAAGTTTTTTAGTGCTGTTTTCGCTCATGAATAGCTCAAAAATACTGCAAAATTGTGGAAAAATAGCCTCAGAAGCTGCTCCAAAAACGGCTATCTTTAACTTCTAATTTAAAACGTGGCAAAAAACACAACAGAGAAAAGCTCCGAAACGCCTTTGATGAAGCAATACAATCAAATCAAGGCGCGACACCCAGAAGCCATGTTGCTTTTTAGGGTCGGTGATTTCTATGAAACTTTTGGAGAAGATGCCGTCAAAGCAAGCCGAATTCTTGGTATTATTCTGACCAAAAGAAAAAACGGTGCTGCTGCAGACATGGAATTAGCAGGCTTCCCGCACCATTCACTTGAAACCTATCTGCCCAAACTAGTGCGCGCAGGTCAAAGAGTCGCTATTTGCGATCAGCTCGAAGACCCAAAAATGACCAAAACCATCGTGAAGCGTGGTGTTACTGAATTGGTAACACCGGGTGTTTCTTTCAATGATCAAGTGCTCGAACAACGCACCAATAATTTTCTGTGCGCGCTGCATCTTGAAAAAAATGAGGTTGGCTGCGCCTTTTTAGATATTTCTACAGGTGAGTTTTTGGTGGCGCAGGGTCCTGCAAACTATATAGATAAACTCATCAGCGGCTTTAAACCTGCTGAAATCATATTCGCGAAAAGTCAAACCAGCAAAGTTCACGAACATTTTGGCAACGATGCTTTTCATTTCAGAATCGAAGACTGGGTTTTCAGTTCAGATTTTGCCAACGAACAACTCAATAAACATTTTGGTACGCAATCCTTAAAGGGTTTTGGTTTAGATGACCAAGCACTTGCCGTGATTGCCGCTGGTGCCATTTTTCATTACCTATCAGAAAACCAACAACAACAGCTCGGGCACATCACCAATTTAGCCAGAATTGCCCCTGATCACTACGTTTGGCTCGACCGTTTTACAGTCAGAAACCTAGAGCTCATCTATTCTGCTCATGAAAACGCCGTAACTCTTTTCAATATCCTGGACCAAACCAAAACCCCAATGGGTGGTCGCTTATTGAAGCGTTGGCTTGTCTTGCCTTTAAAAGACAGAGCGCCCATTGAAGAGCGCCTACAAATCGTAGCGGCCCTCAAAGCCGCAACGCAAATTCATCCTGAACTCGATGACCGCCTCAGAGAAATTGGCGACCTCGAACGCCTCATCTCTAAGGTGGCGGTTGGCAGAATCAACCCCAGAGAAGTACAGCACCTCAAAAGAACGCTGCTACATATTCAACCCATTACACGGATGCTAGAAGGGCTCCAGCAAAAAGGACTCCAAACATTACTGCAAAACCTAGATGCTTGTCAGGCACTCATCGACCTCGTCGAAGCAAATCTTACCGATGAGCCTGCTGTTCAAATTGGCAAAGGTGCCGTGATCAAAACTGGCCGAGATGCTCAACTTGACGAGCTTCGCGAAATTTCGATGAACGGCAAGGATTACCTTGAAAAAATTCAAGAACGGGAAGCAGCTGCTACCGGCATTCCTAGCCTTAAGATTGCCTTCAATAATGTTTTTGGCTATTACATTGAGGTACGTAACACGCACAAAGACAAAGTTCCTGAAACCTGGATCCGCAAACAAACTCTCGTTTCAGCCGAACGCTATATCACAGAAGAACTCAAAGAATACGAACAAAAAATATTAGGCGCAGAAGAAAAACTACTCGCTATCGAGCAGCAAATTTATCAGCAATTGGTTTATGCAATGGCAGACTACATCGGGCCTATTCAAAATAACGCCAAACAAATTGCCAAGCTCGATTGCCTCTATTCATTTGCAAAGGTTGCCATCAGCAATCAATACTGTGAGCCGCAACTCAATGATGGTTTGCAAATTGACATCAAAGAGGGGCGTCATCCCGTTATCGAAAAACGTCTTCCCATCGGAGAAAGTTATGTCACCAACGACATCCTACTCGATAACAATAGTCAGCAAATCATCATGATCACTGGGCCCAACATGAGTGGTAAAAGTGCCATTTTAAGACAAACTGCGCTCATCGTACTCATGGCTCAGATGGGTAGTTTTGTGCCCGCCATGTCCGCCCAAATTGGCATCGTAGATAAAATCTTCACCCGCGTAGGGGCATCAGACAACATTTCTTCCGGAGAATCTACCTTTATGGTTGAAATGAATGAAACAGCCAGTATTCTTAACAATGTTTCAGAGCGCAGCCTTATTTTACTCGATGAAATTGGCCGCGGAACCAGTACTTATGATGGCATCTCCATTGCGTGGTCTATCGCCGAATACTTGCACGAAAACGCAAAGGCACAGTGTAAAACACTTTTTGCTACGCACTACCACGAGCTCAACGAAATGGCCAAAAGATTTAACCGCATCCACAATTACAACGTGAGTGTCAAAGAATTGGGCAACCAAGTGCTATTCTTGCGCAAATTAGTGCCAGGTGGTTCTGCTCATTCATTTGGAATCCATGTGGCCAAACTTGCAGGCATGCCAAATGCTGTTGTCAAACGTGCCGAAGCCGTCCTTAAAGATTTAGAGGCCAGCCATGCAAACGTAGGGTCGAAATCCAAGCCAGATACAGCAAATATTCAGCAAGATGTACAATTGAGTTTCTTTGCCCTCAATGACCCCGTTCTTCAACAAATTCACGACGAACTCGTCCAAACAGATATCAATGCCCTCACACCAGTTGAAGCCTTACTAAAGCTCAATGAAATAAAAAAACTAACCGGTGCATAAATTACTTCTTTTTAGCTTTTTATGTATCCTACTAGCAGCGTGTCGGGTAGAAGTTGCTCAGCCTGAAGTCAATAAAGAACTTCGGATAGTGAGCAATTTTTTGACACCAAAACAACAAAGTTATTTTCGTGCATGGCAAAAAAAGTCTGGAATAAAAATTACCTTCTTACGCCTCAATGTTCAACAAATTCGAAATCAAATCAAGAAAAAACCTTGGAATCCTGGTTTTGATCTTGTTTGGTTGAACGGCCTAGAAGCCTATGCACAGCTTGAAGGCACGCCTTTTCAAGAAAGCTACCCAGACTTTGCTCAGATTCCAATTGGTCTTTCTTATGTACCCGACAGCATTGATCAAGTCAGCAACTTTAATGAACTAAG
This sequence comes from Bacteroidota bacterium, assembly GCA_041176605.1. GTDB lineage: Bacteria > Bacteroidota > Bacteroidia > Flavobacteriales_D > Crocinitomicaceae > UBA952. The sequence goes on along the minus strand of JBEDCS010000129.1, from coordinate 1,430 downwards.
TAAGACCAATCTTTGGGCTGCAGCCGACGACTACTGCTATGCTGTCTTAAAAGCGCATCTTTCTTTTGCTTTTAGAAATCGCGATAAAAATAAACAGCAACAAAAAGGTTATTCAACAATTTTAAGAGGCTTAAAAGAACGTAAGTTAGCATTCAACGGAGCCAATGAATACCACACAAATATGCTATTGAGTCGCTATGACACCTATCATCAACAATTAAAGCCTGCCAACAGCAAACAACGCGTCATTTATCCAAAGTTATTTAAATATACTGGCGTTAGTGACCGCAATATTATTTGTGTCGTGCAACAAGCCATGTACTATTCAAGTGCCAAACACTTTCAAGCTTATCTCTCCAAACAACTTCAGAAAAATCCTAAATTCTGCCAAAAATTAGGCTTTAAAAGAATTGAGGCCAACTCCAAACTCATTTCGAGTAAAGCGCTACTTGCCTTGCTCAAGAAATGACACCAAAGTGACACTGTTTTAGACTGTGTTGTGTACTTTTGTAAAAAAAAGATATGTATCCAGCAGAACTTGTTCAACCCATGAAAGAAGACCTAACAAATGTTGGGTTCCAAGAGTTATTAACCGCTACTGACGTAGATCACGCTATCAATGATAGCAACGGTACACTATTAGTAGTTGTCAATTCAGTTTGCGGCTGTGCTGCAGGCAACATGAGACCAGGCGTTAAATTATCGGTTCAACACGATAAAAAACCAGCTCAATTGACCACAGTTTTTGCAGGTGTAGATCAAGATGCTGTTGCACAAGCAAGAAAATACTTTTTACCTTATCCTCCATCATCACCATCTATCGCTTTGTTTAAAGATGGTAAGTTGGTTCACTTTCTAGAAAGACACCATATTGAAGGTGGTAGTGCACAAATGATTGCAGCTAATTTACAAGCTGCCTACGATGAATTCTGTTAGTCTATTCTAAACAAATCAGCAGCAATACCGTCGGCATGTAATTTGCCCAAATCGGTCAAAATCAGCATTTCCTGATCTTGTTTCAACCATCCAAGACGCGCAAATTCTTCAATTTGCGCGTTTTCTTTTTGGGTCCACACAGAAGCTAACTTACCCGTATCAAGACCCCGCTTGGTCCTTAAACCCAATAATATTTGTTCGTTGCGCTGTTCATTTGAACTCAGCCTTTCAACTTCAAACCAATTTTCATTTTTGCCGACCCCTTTGGTATAGGTTGTATTATTTCTGACATTCCAACGACGCGTTTGACCATCAAAAGAATGCGCTGACGGGCCAATTCCAACATAAGGTTTGAAATCCCAATAACTTGAATTGTGTCGAGAGTGAAAGCCGGGAAGCGAGAAGTTCGAAATTTCATACTGCTCAAAACCTTTTTGATTGGCTAGCGCTAATAGGCGCAAAAATTGCTCGCTTTGTTGCGTTTCGTCAGCGGG
>JBEDCS010000128.1:0-14218 GCA_041176605.1 Bacteroidota bacterium | reverse complement strand
CAAGCACCTTGCATAAATCTATGAACCAACAAAATCGTTCCGCAGCTGAATTTACTGAGCAATTTATCAACCAGACCAATCAAACAATATTTTTGACGGGGAAGGCCGGAACGGGGAAAACGACCCTTTTGCGCAAGATAATGGCAACAACACACAAAAATGCTGTGATTGTTGCGCCAACTGGTATTGCAGCTTTGAATGCAGGTGGTGTTACAATTCATTCTTTTTTTCAGTTGCCTTTTGCTGGTTTTATTCCTGAATTTGGTGCGCAAGCTTCATTTACGGATACGGTTAAGTTTGAAACGAAAGATACGCTGCTGCGGCATTTTTCGATGAACAAGACACGCCTGAAGCTCATCAGAAACATCGACCTACTCATCATAGATGAGGTCAGTATGCTGCGTGCCGACCTACTCGACGCCATGGATTGGACACTGCGAAATGTCCGACGCAACAATGAAGCATTTGGCGGCGTTCAGGTTTTGTTTATTGGCGACTTACTGCAACTACCTCCTGTCGTCAAGCAAGAAGAATGGCAAATATTGAGAGGCTATTATCAAGGTGTTTTCTTTTTTCATGCCAAGGTTTTACAAGAACTTCAACCGTTATACATTGAACTTTCTACGATCTATCGTCAACAAGATCAAAATTTTATTCAAGTACTTAATCACCTCAGAAACAATCAAATCACGAAAGAAGATGTCGAGATCTTAAATCAATATGTAAAACCCGACTTCGATTCAACTAAAAACGAGGGCTATATCACCCTGAGTACTCACAATTCAAAAGCTGACCAAATCAATGCCAAAGCGCTTTTAGCACTACCCGGCAAAACATTGAGCTATGAGGCAGAAATCACTGGTGATTACCCCAAACACCTCTTCCCTATTGAAGAAACGCTCGAATTAAAAGTAGGTGCTCAGGTCATGTTCATTAAGAATGATTTATCTTTTGACAAACTCTATTTCAATGGCAAGATGGGCATCATCAAGTCGCTCAGTGACCAAGAAATTACGGTCACTTTTGTTGAAGAGAAGAAAACTATTGTTGTCGAAAAATTTGAATGGACCAACAAGCGTTATGCACTCAACGACCTTACTGGCGAAGTAACTGAGGAAACACTCGGCACCTTTGTGCATTATCCGTTGAAATTAGCTTGGGCGATCACCGTGCACAAAAGTCAAGGACTTACTTTTGACAAAGCGGTGTTAGATGTTTCGGATGTTTTTGCACCTGGCCAAGCTTATGTGGCGCTTTCACGATTGCGCTCTTTAGATGGGTTGGTCTTGACAGAACCGATGCGCATGAATGGGCTTTCTAATGACCAACAGGTGGTTGCTTTTAGCCAAAACAAGGCCGACGAAGCGAAGCTGACAAAGTTTTTAGAACAATCCACCAAACAATACCTCATTTCCAGGCTTAAGCAAGCTTTTGATTGGTATGAACTGAGTTCGAAATGGGGCATTCATCAGGCCAGCTATCAAATAGCAGGGCCCAAAACCGAAAAGGCTAAAAACAAGGGTTGGATTACCCTACAAAATCAAATCATTCAATCTTCAACAGAACCTGCTCAGAAATTCAGAAAGCAACTCGATCAAATTTTACAGTCTACTCATTTTGACCTCAACTTTTTAAACGAGCGCGTGCAGGCTGCTTATCAGTACTTTTTCAAAGATTTTGATGCCTTGCTCGTTTCTAATCTGAAAAAGATAGCAGAACTCAGTAGGGTTAGAAAAACCAAGCAATATGCAGAAGAATTACAAGAATTAGATGAACTACTTACTGAAACCATCCTTCAGCTTAAAAAGGCGCGGTTACTCATTGAAGCGGTTAGTGCTGGTAAAGACATCGACAAGGACGTAATCAACAACAGTGAAATCCAAAATTACAAAAGCAGCAGAATCGATGCAGTGAAGCAAGAACTCAAGCAAGTTCCATCTTTGCTTGATGATCCTGATGAAGAACCATTGAGCACACTCGAAAAACAAACTAAGAAAAATTCAGCGCCAAAAGCTGAGAAAAAATCTACCTATGAACTCACGCTTGAGCTCTTGAGAGCAGGCAAAGCCATCGATGAAATTGCGCGCTTGCGTCAGGTTTCAGTCCAGACGATCACCAATCATTTTGTCTATTTAATCCGCAGTGAAGAAATTTCTTTGGATGAAATCATGCTTCCAGACCGCATCAATGAATTAGCCGGCTATTTCGAAGATTACCATGAAACTTCGCTTTCGCCACTCAAAGAAAAACTTGGTGAGCTCGTAAGTTGGGACGAACTGAAATTATATCAGGCCTACTTACAAGTTGAGCAATAATTTTAAATTGCCCATAAAAAAAAGGGATTTCACTTTCGCAAAATCCCTTCTCAATAATTTGACCAATCATTAAGGACTAACTAAGTTAATGCTGATATTAAAATAGAGCGGATTGGTTAGCTTGTTTACCATCACATATGGCGGGATATTGTCAATGAGCCCAAATGCACGGTAGTTTTCTTCACCATTGATGAGTCTGTCCATGTCAAAACGGTAATTGACACGGTAACCCGCTTGAACAGACAACCAAATGAATTCTTTTAAAGAAAATTCATAGACCATTCTCAACCTGATTTCTCCTCGGCGAATTTCAAGTTCGTCGTCGCGCATTTGATAACCATCAATACTAGAGGTATTCCACATTCGGTAGCTTTGCCCCTCAAGTTCATAACCGGCAAATAACATATTTCTGCTGTTGATGGTTCTTCTGACATGGACACGTGCTGGGAATAACATTTCAGTACCCCATTTATTTTGACTGTCAGTAGAATTAAAGAGCACGACCGGAATATAATTGATCTCTCCCACTCTGTATGTGCGGGCCAAACCAACTCCCCACTGCTTGAGTTCTGAGGGTCTTTTACCAAAAATTAAAGCCGCTGAATATTTCAAATAATTGAGGGGCATCATCGACTTCAAGGTATAATTGCCGCTGTAATCGGCTGAACCTTGGAAGAGGACAAAATATTTGTCATTGAGCGGTTTAAACAAAGTTGTGCTCAGCCCCGCTGTTTTCAGGCCATATTCGCTCAAAGACCGCAACATCGGATTGACTAATGCTGCTTTGTCTTCGAAGTCATAGCGCTGCTCCCAGTAATTACCGCCGAGCTGCCAAACTAAATTTGTTTTTGAAATCACAGGAATATTAAAACCTATCCTCATGCCATGTGAGCGCAAGACCTTGGCATCCTGAGGATTCAAAGTGAAGCCCATTCCTGGCGTGCCTGAAAGCATAGAATTGATAGTGTCGGCTGACATATTGTAGCCCATTTGGTAATCATAACCGATACTGATTAGCTTTGCTGGGCTCAGGCCTTCAATTTTTGGACTACAAAATCTGCGGGCACCTTCGGCTGAATATTCAACGTCGTCATACATGCTGTAGTCTTCTTCAACTATTGTTGTATCTGTTGTTTGTGGCACTTGAGCGAACGCAGCGCAAGCCCAAACCATTGAAGCCGCCAAAAAGGCAAATGGTAGAAATTTCGATTGAAAAGACATATGCTTACTTTTTAACGACTAAACGCTTCCAAACATCAGTTCTGCCCAAAACGGACACACCAATATAGCCGCGAATGTTTAGCGTGTTTTCATTGGTCATTTTGATCACACAAGAATAAGTACTTCCATTCAGTGCATCGTAAATAGTTCCGTCAGCCCATTCATCGCTCCCTTTGTAAGTAAAATCTTTGAGCATTCTGTAACCCATAAGTGGCACTTTTTGAAGCGTTGGATCCGGGTTGTTTTTATCTGTTTTTGGCTTTTTGGTAACCGGGTCAATTGGCTCTTTGAGCCAAACAATTTTTCCGTAATATTTCGCGCCAATTTTTTCAATTTTAACACGTGCTCTGCCGTTACTCGGTTCCCAGACACCAATCAAGCGATCACCGCCAGTATTGGTAGGTGCAAAAGACCAAAACAAAGTTGCAAGAAATGAAAAGAAAAGAACAAAAGATAGCTTTTTCATAGAGTTGAGTTTATAGATTAAGTTGAGCGTAGTAATGAGGTATTGAATCTTAGTATTTTACTTCAAATTCAAAAGTGCCTTTCAAGGACACATTGGCATTGACATCTTTGATAAAAGAAGCATCTAAGATGACATACACTTGCTTTTCGGCAAAGAAATCAGTCGCATCCGCCTCTTTTGAGGGCTTTAATTTTACGGATTTAAGCTTGGCATTAATGGGATTAATTACTGCGAGTTCTTGCATGGCAAGATCAGGATTGTCAGAGGCCAAACTAAACACGAGTGCATTGATATCTTGAAAATTCTTTGGGTCAACACAAGCAACTGTTGCGTTTTTCAAAACAGCATTTTCAACCTGCAAGCCTTCTTTGTAATCCTCTCCTAGGATTTCTTTGAGATCTATTTTAGCAATATATTGGGAAGGATTAGAACCCTGAAATAAAGGGCCCTCGTATTTAAACTCGATGTCTTTTAAGGTAAACGACTTGGTGTTTTCAGGAGCTCCGCAGGCATACATCAGAAATACCCCCACAGCAAACAATAAAATCTTTTTCATGCAATCAGTTTAGTGTCTAAAAATAGAGATAGGCACTTAATTGACAGCATTAAAGTTTTTTATATAATTCATAAAAGAAAGGCAGGTTCTTGAGTTTATTTACAACTCAATATACTTCAAAAACTCATTTTTAGTGCCTTCGTTTTCAAACTTACCACAGAACTGAGCAGTAACGGTGCTACTGTTTACGTCTTTTACCCCACGTGAGGAAACACAAAGATGTGTTGCATCGATCACTACCGCGACATCATCAGTTTCTAGGGCTTTTTGTAGCGCTTTTGTGATTTGCATGGTGAGGCGCTCCTGAACTTGCGGACGCTTTGCAAAGTGTTGTACAATGCGGTTGATTTTAGACAAACCAATCACTTTACCAGATGAAATGTAGGCTACATGCGCCTTACCAATAATTGGTACGAAGTGATGCTCGCAATTAGAATAAAACAAGATATTCTTTTCTACAAGCATCTGGTTATATTGATACTTGTTTTCAAACAACTTGATATCTGGATAATTTTCAGGGTTGAGCCCGCTAAATATTTCTTTGACATACATTTTAGCCACCCTGCGCGGCGTTCCGCTGAGGCTGTCGTCTGTGCGGTCTAATCCGAGGATATCCATGATGGAGCCAAAATGCGCTGCAATCTTTTCAATTTTTTCGTCATCTGAAAGCTCAAAAGCGTCAGGTCTGAGGGGTGTCTCCACTGAAGTGCTGACATGCTCATCTCCGAGCTCGTCAATAAGTATGTCTATGTGCTGATCGGAAACTGAATAACCGTTTTGTTTCATCTTTTTGTTTTTTAGTTAAACAAAAAGAAAGGGGTTTGGTTCTTTGCTCGCCAAAAAGAATTGAAAAAAATCAAATTAGAATAGCGACAAACTTTTAAAATACAAACTCAAGTGGCTCTGAAACAAGCAACTCACCTGTTTTCATAGCAGCAAAAGACCTGAGATAATAGGTATGACCAGGTACAAAAATACTTAAAGTACCACCGTAAATTGATGTCTTGGTCAATGGACAAGGCAACCCATCATTTGCATAAGCATCTATTGGTTTATTTGACACAGAATCAAGCTGGATTCCGTAAAACAAGACATTTTGTCGAGGCAGAGAACCGTAATTTGCAGTTGCATTTACGTTTTCATTATTAAGGCCCGAACGCGTCATAGAAATGGTGGGCTTTGCTGTTTCAAATTTTGTGCAAGCAAATAGCGAAGACAGAAGCGAAACTAAAAAGAAATATTTCATAATAACTATTAAAATTTAAAATCTGAACCCTACACTGAATTGATGCGAAACGGTGAACCAATAAGTTGGCCTTTCCGCTTGACCGGTATAGGATGGCTGTTCAATGAGGAAATAAGGGGTTGTAACGACATAACCAATTGCATACTCACCGAAAAAAATATTTTTTGCTCCTAGAGGCTTCTCAAACCCTACATGTGCTTTGACTCCTCCGCCACTTGTGTAAATTGAGCCATCCAAGACGTATTCAAGTGTGTATCGATAATTATGTAAACCTGCAGATAGAAATACATCAGGCCCGATAAAGAAATTGGGCATGTTATCAAATAAAAAGTAATCTAAACTCGCGACCAATTGACCATTCAGAAAAAGTGTACTTTGGTACGAAGTCGATTGAATCATATCACCTCCAAACATACCCGGATATTTATTAAATCCAACAAATGAATCTTGAGATCCTTTGTGAAAGAATAAATCCACGCCAACTCTTGATCTGACATCAAATACTTTTTTCGAAACCTTACCAAAGGACACACACGCTCCATTGCCAACAAGCCCAGCTACGCTGGTACCAGGCACTGTGGCACCTAATTTTATATATCGATCTTGCGCAGTACCCTCATGACTACATACAAAACTTACTATAAGTATGATCAGTTTGAATAAATCTTTTTTCATTTTATTTATTGTATTGAATATTAAGGTAAGTTGCTACTAAATAAGATGGTATCGCAAATCCAACACCTTCGGTATCCTTACCCACTAATTTTGACTGAATAACGCCATGAAGGGTTCCACTTTTATCAAAGAGTGGCCCACCACTATTACCTCCATTGATATTGATATTTAGCTGAAGTAAATTATTATTGTTGGTAACCCTTTCGTTAGAGATCAGGCCTAAACTGACTGACTGGCCTAACTCGACTGATTTAGGTGCGCCAATTGTATATACCTCTGATAGGTTTTTAAAAGATTTGACATCAGAAAGTAAGAATACTTTCTCAAAATTGTAGGATACTTTGAGCAATGCGACATCTCTGGCTCTATTGTATCTTACTATTTCGGCATCCAATTGAATACCATTTGAAAGGATCACTTTTACTTTGGAGGGCTGATCTTGGGTTTTGCCCGATATAACATGATAATTGGTAAGAATGTAGCCATCTTGGGTAATAGCGAAACCAGAACCGTGTCCTCCATCTGGCCTTTTGATAATTACAGAACCGAGTGAGGCATCTGACAATTCCTTAACCAAATTGGTGGGTTTATTTATGCTCAAAACCGGTTCTTGAACATTGAAATTAGTTTGAACTTTGAGTTTCTCTTGAAACTGAGCAGTTTGTTTGAGTTCATAGTAGCTACGTGCCAGCGCATCGTTGATCATGCCGATGTAATCAGGGGGGCCACCACCATAATTCACAAACGGATCTGAGAAGCTGTAAACATTTAAAGAGTCTACAACCTCATCATAATTATTGAAAGTGGTCCAGGTAACCTCTAAGCCAATTTTGCGGTAATTGCCATATCCTTCATAAACAATAAATTCATCGATTTCCGTCATTTTTGCTTCCAAAAAAATGGTGTTATTGTTATCTTGGAAAATCCGGTTGACAGTATCGATAAATCCCGATTGATACAATACGTTGAATAAATCTTCAGTAAAAACAGTGTTTTCAGCAAAAAGACTCTTTCGGTCGTTTGGACCACTAAGAGAAGCACCTGAAACCATTCTATTACGTTTTTTCTTCGAAAGTTCTGCCAATCTTTGTTCTTCTAATCTTTTGGCTTCTAGATTTTCGGAAATGCGCAGCTTTTTTTCTTCCAATAATTTACCTTCAATATTTGGAGCATTTGGTACATAATAGGTTTGGATGTCTTGGTCGTAGTCTGCAATAGCAATTTTCACATCCTCTATATTGACATACCTTTGATCCATATTCCGTTTTGGATACACCAGCCTATTGCTGAGTTTGATTTCATTGGGATACAAAAACCCGTTTGGTAAATTGATCAAACTCTCACCATAAACAAATAAAATGGGCAAGTCTAATATGGCCACCGGATAAAACAAAGGGTCTCTTTTTTCAGGCACTAACAAATAATGTTCGTCCTTGAACCCTGGCGTCTGAACAACGATTTGCTGAAAACCTGCTCTTTCAATATTTGCGCTAATTTGTTTTCCTTTTCCAAGTTCTTTTTCTACTGAAATTACTTTACTTGAATCTGAATCCGTGAGAAAAACTACATCTTGTCTATCTTGCAGTAAATAAGAAGTACAAGAACTCAATAATAACCCGGCAACAATGATGGTTATTTTAAATGGATGTTGCATATCTGCTTAATTTTAAAGGCATAAATATACGAAAAAGACGCTCTTTCAAGCGCCTTTTCATTCAATGTATTTCGTAAACAACTACTTCAAATAAAAAGTAGTTTCGCCTTCTTCTCCCCGACCTACGATGAGCTTGCCTTTGTATACCCTGAAGCCAAAATTACTGCCATCGGAAGGGCTCATACCGTAAAGATCTGCAAACGATCCATAGGCTTCAACATTGACATTAATGAAGTAAAAAGTAGAGCCGCCTTTATTGGTAACTTTGATTCCATAGGTGTTGTAATTTCCGAGGTATCCGTATGAAACGGTTAAGCCATTATCGGCATTGTAAAAGTACTTTCCCTCCATGTATGAGATAACTCCCATTTCATCATCAAAGAGATTTGTTTGTGCTTTTAATTGATTGACGTTAAATAACACCAGACTTAAAAATAAAATTGTTTTCATAGTAATTAGTTTAGGTTGATGCGTCAAATTAACAAGAAATGAATGAGTTACCAAATAAAAGCAACTAATTGACTTAAATTTACGTCCTCAAACCCGTATTAAAAACTTATTTTACGTGAAAAAATCTACCTTATTTTTAGCATTAGCCCTCGGACTCAACACATTTGCACAATCTGTGAAAGGCGAGCAACTTACCTACACTTACGTCAAGCTTCCGACAAATCCAGTACAACCAAAGCCTGCCTTTTTTCAGTCTTTTGTAAATGCAGCCTATGAAGTCGAGAATCAAAGACTCCTTGATCAATTCGAAAAAGACAAAGCGCAAGCTGAAGCAGATTACCAAAGAGAAATGGCTGAATATCCCAACAGACTCAAAGCAGCTGACGACAAATATGCCAGAGAAATGGAAGCCTGGAATGCCAAATCAACGGCTTCAAAAATTATAGAGAAACAAGTACTGAATGAAAATAACCAACCGGTAAAAGATTACGTGGCGCAACCTTATCGCCGAACAGTGAGCCCACCAGTACTCAAAACTACCTACGACTACAATTCATTGGCATCAACTTACCTAACAATTGATGGTCTTGAAAAAGGTAGCAACAACGCACTCAACTATACGGTTACCCTTCAAGGTTTTGAAGCTACGCCAGCCAGAGTGGTAAGCGAAGTTAAAAAAGAGACCAGTATTTCAAACGGTGTCAGCACCTCAAGAGATGTAACATACTACCACCTCGAATTTACATACAGACACGCCATGAGTTTTCGTGTCAGTAATGCATTAAATCAAGAAATTTACGCTGCTTCACCTGCAGAATTTACCGAATTTAAAACATACAAAAGCACCGCTTCCAAAACGCAACCTTCTATGGATGCCAACGCAGCTGTCAAAGCCATGGAAGACAAATGCTTACAAGAAAACCTCAAAGCCATCAACCACATGGTCAATGACCGCATTGGTTTTGAACGCACCGATGAAACTTTTGAGTTGTATTTTGTAAAATCAAAAAATGAGTCGCACAACGACATTCTTGATGCCTACAATGCAGCTACTTTGGGCTTTAAAATGTTGGCTACCAACGAAGCACAAGGAAAAGCTGAATTAGACAAAGCTATCGCTATTTGGAAAAAAGCTTTAGAAGAATCAGATCTAGCGAACAAAAAGGCACGCATCGACAAAGATGTGACCATTGCAATTTATGTCAATTTACTCGAAGCCTATTTTGCACTGAGAAATACAAAAGAAGCCGATGTCATTTTACAAACATTGGGCAGAATGGACCTTTCTAACCGCGACAAAAAGCAAGTTGAAGCTTATCAAAAAGCTTATCTTGATTTGAAATTGCGCATGGCAGCCAACGGACTTTAAGATTGCGTATCTTCGTAGACCATGAAGCTACTGGTCTGTTTTTTATGCCTGAGTCATTTTACATATGCTCAGCTCTACAAAGATCCTGCGCAAAGCATTGACGCAAGAGTCAACGATTTACTGAGTCGCATGACACCTGCCGAAAAGGCGGCGCAAGTTTTCATGATCCCCACTGACTTTGACACCACAAAATGCCGTTTTGAAAACGGCATTTTTGGTTTTCAGCTCTTCACCTCTGAAATTACCGACCCCAATCAACAAATACTCCAGTATTCCAAAGCACAAACAGCTCAAGCGCATTCCCAAAAGGCCAATCAAATACAACGCTATTTTGTAGAGCAAACCCGCTTGGGCATTCCGATCATTTTTTTTGACGAAGGCTTGCATGGCTTGGTTCGCGGACAAACCACTTGTTTTCCGCAAGCCATTGCACTAGCTGCTAGCTTTGACCCTGAACTGATGCAAGCAGTTGCCACGCAAATTGCTCTTGAAGCCAAACAAATTGGAGTGCGTCAAATCTTAAGCCCAGTGCTTAATCTGGCAACTGACGTACGCTGGGGCCGTGTGGAAGAAACTTATGGTGAAGACCCCTTTCTGGCTAGCCAAATGGGACTTAGCTATGTGCGCAGCATGGAACAACTTGGCGTTGTTTGTACACCTAAACATTTTGCTGTCAATGTTGGTGATGGTGGCCGTGACAGCTATCCTATTGGGCTCAGTGAGCGCGCATTATACATGAGTCATTTCCGTCCTTTCATCACTTCCATACAGCAAGGAAAAGCAAGATCGGTCATGAGCGCCTACAATTCGTTAAACGGCACGGCTTGTTCTGCAAACGCCCCGTTGCTAAGAGAAACACTCAAAAAAGATTGGGGATTTAATGGCTTTGTGATATCCGATGCCAATGCAGTTGGCGGTGAGTTGGTCTTGCACCAAACCGCGCAGTCCTATGCGCAAAGCGGCATTCACGCCCTCAAAGGCGGGCTAGACGTTATTTTTCAAACAGATTGTGCCCATTTTGATTTATTTTCACCGGGGCTTTTCGATAAAGAGGTGCAAGAAATGTATCTTGATGAAGCCGTCAAGCGCGTGCTGAAGGTCAAGTTTGAATTAGGATTATTCGAGCAACCTTACGTTCAAATTCCGAGTCCAAAATCAAGTCAAAAATTGCTCGAAACAGGTTTTGAATTGGCGCAAAAAGCGGCTGAAAACTCCATTGTACTTTTAAAAAATGATCAAAGAAAAGAAGCACATCCTGTTCTTCCGCTCGACAAAAATGCTAAAATCCTATTAGTAGGGCAAGCTGCAACAACAGTAAAATTAGGTGGTTATAGCGGGCAAGGCTACAACGTAACAAGTATTCAAGAAGGACTTATCGATGTATTTGGAAAAGAAAATGTGCTGTATTTATCAGACCTTGATGCAGGGCAAAGTAAAGTTCAGCTCTTCAATAACACAAATAATTGGTGTCGGATTAAAGACGGATTCAAGGCTAGTTACTACAACAATCCTGCATTGATGGGAAATCCTGTATTTGTCACCCAAGAAAATAGCATTGATCACCACTGGACACTTTATGGACCCGATAGTTCGACAGGTAATAGTTTTTTTTCTGCTCGTTGGGAAGCGCAAATAGAAATGCTTGAAGACAAAGCATTTGCACTTGGCCTCAAAGGAAATGACGGTTATCGGCTTTACATTGATGATACTTGTCGTATTGATCAATGGGAAAAAACAGGTTTTCACGAAAAAATGATCTTGCTCAATTACAATGCTGGTGAGCAATTCAAAATCAAAGTAGAATTTCGCGAACCTCAAGGAAACGGGCGCATCCAACTTTTCTATAAAGAACTGAAGGAACAAATCCAATCTGCCTATTTTGAAATCGAACAAGCGCTTCCAAAAGCAGAGGTGGCAATTGTTGTGGTAGATTACACTGAAGGTGAATTCCAAGACCGCTCGTCGTTAGCCCTGCCTGAAAATCAGGTAGAAATGATTGAAACATTGAACGCTTGTGGTTTGCCTGTGGTAGTGGTCATTGTGGGTGGTAGTGCCGTCACCATGACCGAATGGGAAGACCATGCTAGTGCCATTTTATACAATTGGTACAGTGGCGAAGCTGGGGGTTTTGCGTTAGCTAATATACTTGCTGGAAAAGTGAATCCGTCGGGAAAACTTCCGTTTACCATTCCTCAACACGAAGGTCAATTGCCACTCAGTTATTGGCATGAGCCAACGGGCCGAGGGAATGACTATGTCAATGGAAGCGGCGAACCCCTCTACCCTTTTGGGCATGGCAAAAGCTACAGCACTTTTACTTATTCGAATTTAACGGTTAACAAAAGCGCTTTTCAGTCCAAGGATACCATGGAACTTTCATTGCTCATTGAAAATACAAGCGCATTTGACGGCCAAGAAGCCATCCAATTTTACATCAAACCTATTTTTTCTCAAGAAACCTTACCCGTTCAATACCTCATCAGGGTTCAAAAAGAATTGATCCAAAAGGGTTCAACCACATTTTTTGGTCAAATCAAGATTCCAATTACTGATATTGGCATCCCGACAGGGCCTTCAACCATAGCATACCCTAGTCAATTTATTTTGCAAGTGGGTAGCTCATCAAAAGATATCCGCTTACAAACTCCAATCCTCTACCTCAACAACTAATGCGCACTATTTCTTTATTGGGTTTTTTATTTATTCTTTGCAACCCTTTTTTAGCACAAGACACCCTTCGAACCTTATTTATTGGGAATAGCTATATGGCTGTCAATAATTTACCTCAACTCATTAGCGATCTAGCGGCTGCGCAAGGCGATGTGCTCATTTTTCAGAGCAACACACCCGGAGGGCAAACCTTCCAACTGCATGCCAACAACCTGACTAACTACCAGCTGATGCAAGCCCAATCTTGGGATTACGTCGTTTTGCAAGGACAAAGCCAAGAACCGAGCTTCCCGACAGCTCAAGTGAATACCCAAACCCTGCCCTACGCGCTGCAATTGGCCGATAGCGTCAAGAGCATTCAACCTTGTGCGCAAGTTAATTTTTTCATGACCTGGGGGCGTCAAAATGGCGATCCTCAATGGGACTCTATCAGCACTTTTGACGGCATGAATGCGCGCCTCAGAGCAGCCTATTTACGCATCGCAGATTCTGCCAATGCTGCGGTTTCACCAATAGGCGTTGCTTGGAAATTTGTCCGTGACAACTACCCAAGCATCAATCTGTACCAGCAAGATGGCTCGCACCCGAGTTTAGAAGGGTCTTATTTGGCTGCGTGCGTATTTTACAGCTCCTTATTTCAAAAATCTTGTATTGCAAATACCTTTAATCCAGGAATTGGACACGGTGATGCATTTATTTTACAGCAGGCCGCAAGTGCTGTTGTCTTGGACAGTTTGCCGCTTTGGAATTTAACCTTACCCAACCAAATGCTGCAGGCAAGTGCTTCTTATAGCGGCATTCCAGGGGCCAGTTTGTTCAGTTTCACAGCCAATACAAACCTACCGGCCACTTACACCTGGTATTTCCCAGACATGACCGTCGAAACAGGGCAAAATATAGGTTTCGAGTACAATTTATCGAGCTATCAAGTTATGCTCATTGCAACCGGGCTCTGCGATACAGATACGGTTCTGATA
The DNA here is from genome assembly GCA_041176605.1 of Bacteroidota bacterium. Classification (GTDB taxonomy): domain Bacteria; phylum Bacteroidota; class Bacteroidia; order Flavobacteriales_D; family Crocinitomicaceae; genus UBA952. The sequence goes on along the minus strand of JBEDCS010000128.1, from coordinate 619 downwards.
GATGTCAATAATCCGAATGCTCAAGTAAATGCGTTACAAGGTTTGCAATGGAAGCAAACGGGGCCACAGCAAATCATGTTAAATGGGATGATCGCAACAAAGGTTGAAGTATTTGATCAGTTAGGCAGGACGCTGAATGTGAATTTCCAAATCACCGCTCATTCAACAGAGATTTCTTACCCTGAACAAGCGTTTATCTTAAAAATTGATACCGATAAGCAACAATTCTTTTTGAAAACACCCCAACAAATCAATTGAGTAGTTTGGTTCTCAGAAATAAATTGTTCGCATCAATAGTGATAGGGTTTGGGTTGTACCACTTGATAAAATAAGAGAAATCGGTTTGGTTATTTTTCTGCCATTTGTTAAATTGGTCATTAGGGGCTTGGTTAAAGACCCAATAGCTATAGGCATCGAAAAAACCTAAGTCATCTAGCTGCTGCCAAAAATCAAACAACAACACTTGATAAGGTTTAGCTTGCGCATCGCTCAACCAACTCACTAAAAACGAACGACGCAACGCAATGAGTGTCTCGACATTATAACTCACTTTTTTATTCGCTATTCGATAGCCAGCAGCAGCAAGGCCAATATTTCGCTCGAAAGCCATTGTAAACGG
>JBEDCS010000127.1:0-3594 GCA_041176605.1 Bacteroidota bacterium | reverse complement strand
TTGGCTTCGTCGTATTTAACTTCGATGAGGTCTTGGTCAAAATTGGCCGCGTTGGCTTGAAGGTCTTTTTGAAAAGACTCAAATTTATTGGTTGCCAGAAGCATTGACTGATAGTTGCTGGACCATTTGACACCACTTAATCCGGGTTGAGTTCCAAAATTTTGACGCGAACAGTTGATTTGAAGCGCGTCTTTGGCCTGTAGAGGTAGCCAAAGGACAGTCCCGTTTAAATCGCTAAGACGCAAGTTATACAGACCGAGTCCGGGAATGTTAGCGGGCAATTCAAAATGACCATCTGGCTCTATTTCGGTTTGTGCAACGGAAATCATACCGCGGTCACTAGGAGCCTCAAGAAATAATTGGAGGCCACCTGCATCTTTGATGTACCCGGAAATCGAGACATTGACATCTAGGTTGTTTTTATCGAGCTCAGAACGCTGAAAATACCAAAACAAGAAAGCAGCCACGGCTATAATGGCCAAAATAATGAATGCTCTTTTCTTGTTGAGTTCTTGCAGCATTAGGCTTCTAGTTTTTGTCTGAGTAAGGCATTGGCTGCTTTAGGATCGGCTTTACCGCCTGATACCTTCATGAGTTGCCCCATTAAAAATCCGATCAGTTGCTTTTCACCGTTGCGGTAACGCTCTACTTCAGCTGTATTTTGTGCGATTACTTGATCTATGTAGCTGATGATGACACTTTGGTCTGAACTTTGGATGAGGTTCATTTGCTCTGCTAATTCTAAAGGGCTTTTTTCAGAACCAAGCATTGCAGGAAAAATTCGTTGAGATGCTATGGAGCTAGAAACTTTTCCGGCATCAATGAGCCCAATGAGTGCTGCAATGCGCGCTGGAGCAAGTGGAAAATGTTGGATATCCATTCCGTGCTCGTTGAGATATGACTTGATGTCACCCATGAGCCAGTTTGCAGCCGTCTTGTAGTTCTGGGTCAAGGCAATCAGTGCTTCGTAATATAAGGCAATGCCTTTTTGATCAGTGATGTTGTACGCATCGTATTCAGACAAGCCAAATTCTTTGGTGTAGCGTTCAAAAAGCACACCTGGGAGCGCCGGCATGTCTTGTGCAACGCGATCGATATGTGCTTGGCTCACTGTAATTGGCGGAAGATCTGGTTCTGGGAAATAGCGGTAGTCATTGGCAGCTTCTTTGGTACGCATCGAAATGGTGCTACCTTTTAACGCGTCAAAAGCACGCGTTTCTTGCGTCAGTTGCCCTCCATTTTCCAGGGTTTCGATTTGACGAGTGATTTCGAACTCAATAGCTCTTTGAACGTTGCGAATAGAGTTCATGTTTTTGACCTCTACCTTGGTGCCGAACTCAGCGTTTCCTTTGAGACGAACCGATACATTGGCATCGCAGCGCAATGAACCTTCTTCCATGTTTCCATCGCAAATATCGAGGTAGCGCACTAGTTTACGCACCTCTGTGAGGTAATTATAAGCTTCTGAAGAAGAGCGAAGATCTGGTTCGGAAACAATTTCTAGAAGAGGTGTCCCCGCTCTGTTGAGGTCAACGAGGGTATCGAAAACATCGACGTCGTGTATGCTTTTTCCGGCATCTTCTTCCATGTGTATCCGAGTGATACCAATTGATTTTTTTGTACCGTCTTCTGTGCGGATAATGATCTGACCACCTGTGCAAATTGGTGTTGTATCTTGGGTAATTTGATAGCCTTTTGGAAGGTCAGGATAGAAATAGTTCTTTCTTGCAAAATGTTGCTGAGGGGCAATCTGACAACCACAGGCCAAGCCTAATTTAATCGCAAAGTCAATGGTTGTTTTGTTCATTACCGGAAGCGTGCCCGGATGACCCAGCGTAATGGCACTAACATTTGTATTTGGTGCCGAACCATATTCATTGAGATCCGAGGAATAAGCTTTGGTTTTGGTCAGTAATTGGGCATGTACTTCTAGCCCGATTACAACCTCATAGCGATCTTTGATTGCGTCTTCCATCTTTAAATACTTGAAATGAGTTCTTTCATGATGCGTGTCATTTTTGGTTCTTGACGACTTGCCACTTCAATGACATCTTGGACGCTTACTTTTTTGATTTTTCCGGGTACGCCAAGATCGGTGATGATCGAAATGGCAAAACAAGGGATGCTCATGTGACGCGCTACAATCACTTCAGGAACGGTGGACATACCAACCGCATCAGCACCAATGGCACGCACGTATTTGTATTCAGCAGGAGTTTCTAAGGTTGGGCCAGTGAGGCCCGCGTAGCAGCCTACAGAAACTTTGATCTGTAAATTTTTAGCGATTTCACATGCTTTGTCAATGAGACTTTGGTCATATGGGTCACTCATGTCTGGGAATCTAGGCCCGAGTTCGTCTATGTTTTTACCGATTAGTGGGTTGCCCGGAAACAAGTTGATGTGGTCATTCATGATCATGATTTCACCGACTTCAAAATCAGGATTGACGCCTCCTGAGGCATTACTCACAAAAAGATTGTTGATGCCCAGCATTTTCATGACGCGAACCGGGAATGTAACTTGTTGTAGAGTATAACCTTCGTAGTAATGAAAGCGACCTTGCATGGCTACCACATTTTGACCGCCGATTTTACCAAATATCAATTTACCCGAATGACTTTCAACGGTGGATACTGGAAAGTGAGGGATGTCTTCGTAGCTGATCTCGTCGATGATTTCGATTTCTTTGACGAGCCCGCCAAGGCCAGTGCCTAAAATGATCCCGATACTAGGTTTGATAGCTGTTTTGGACTGAATATAGGCGGTACTTTCTTTAATTTGCGTCAACATAGGTCTTTATAAATTGATTAAATGCTTGTTTGTCTGACCATTCAATTTGAAAATCGAGCAGCATCCAGGGGAAGCTTAAGCGATCTTGGGGGCTCATGAAAGCATTCATTTTGACCCAATCTTTGGCAGTGGTGACAAGCACAGTTTTTCCGTCAGCAAAGGTATCAAAAAAATGATGAATTTCCTTGATGTCTGTTGCACTATAGCGATGATGATCTTTAAATGATTTGTAATGGATTTCTTGTTGTTGATCGAATGCTTGCCCTAGCAATTCAGGATGAGCAATGGCGCTGACTATGATGACTCTTTGAATTTCGTTAACATGCCTATCGGTTAATGCTTTTAAGGGCATATAGTGATAGCGCGAGAAAAACACGGGGATGTTAAATTTTTTATAGTTTGCTAGGATTAAATCTTGATCAAATGTTTGAAAATCAGGACATTTTGTAATGATTAGGGCGTTTGCTCGTTTCATTGCTCTTGGCTGCTCTCTTAGTCGGCCAACAGGAAGTAAAGCATCCTTTTCTAGAGGCCTATCAAACGTATTGAGCACAATATTTAAACCAGCCTTTACCCAACGGTGTTGAAAAGCATCGTCGAGTAAAATAAGCGCATTTGGATTCTTTTTTTTGAGTTGCTCCACTCCGAAACGTCGCTTTTCACAAACAACAATAGTAGTTTCATTCGGAAATTGTTGTTTGAGCATGAGGGGTTCGTCTCCAACTTCTTGCGCTTTTGAAGTTATAAAAACCTCTCTAAATCCTTTACTCTGACGACCATATCCCCTGCTGAGTACCTGGATAT
>JBEDCS010000126.1:0-29358 GCA_041176605.1 Bacteroidota bacterium | reverse complement strand
TTTTTATATACTACACCAGGAGCAGTGGATAGCAACCATTGTGCCTCAGTAAGCTCAGGAATGGCAGTACCATCATTGAAAACACTCGATACTAAATCATGGTCTAGCCAGCGCTGTTGTCCTATTTGAACAGTTTTGTAAATGTTACCTCCAGCATCTACAACTTCAGTAGCGTCGAGATATCTTTCAGAAATGAATGTCTCACCGTAAGATTCCAAACGATTGCGCAAGGTATCTACATAAAAAACTTCTTCATAGGTAAGCACACGTTGACGCGCGGTGGAGTCTGCCTCACCTAAGACATTGAATGTTCTGACTTTTTTGCTGAGTTCGCTAAAAGTTGAATATTCAAAATTATCTTCGTCTTCTTTAACAACATTAAATGTAACCTCATTTTTGTCGTTAATCGCCATTTCTATGTTAAAAGACTCAGACCAAAAACCATCGCTCATTGAGTTAATTGAACCGTCTATTCGCTGGGTACTGATCTTTTCACCATTAAAATATTCGCGCAAAATGAAATTCCCTGCTGTCCAATCGGAAACAGAAGTCTGTTTGAAATCTAAAGAAAATAGATAGCGACTATTTGTAAAATAAATAGTCTTGGAAATACCTTGGCTTTGGGCCATGAAACTGACTGATAGCAATATAAAAAATAGAAAAACACGCATACTAAAAGGTTTTAAATACAATAGAAATTTAGAAATAATCAACACGTCGCTTTGATACAAGTTGATACAAGTTTGTTGTCATTAATGAAGATGTACTAAGTTTAACGGATTAAAAGTTGAACAGAATGGATATTGAATTGCTGAAAATTGCTGTAACACGTCATTTTGGCCGTCCAATTATCAATAGGCCAGATTGCGAAGAACTGAGCCATAAAATATATGAAAATACTCATGAACACATAAGTTACAATACACTCAGAAGATTTTATTCTTTAGCAGATCATGAAAAACACAAACCTTCGCGTTCAACTTTAACAATTTTAGCACGTTTTCTAGGTTATAAAAATTACCCAGCTTTTTGCGCCGTCGCCCAAGACATTGATCCATTATTAAGGATTCAAGAATTTATGGTCCAGGCGCAATTTGAAGCCCATCTCAACATTAAGGCAGTAGAGCAAATCATCCAAAAAACAACTGATCAGCAATTATTATCAACCCTATTACCTGGATTGATTTTTACTGCAATTAAAAAAAATGATGTCCATTTTTTGAAGTATTTTTTCGAACTCGAAGGCTTATTTGAAGATCGCAGCTACCTAAATCATGAGCTCTATCATACATTGTTGCTTCTTGGTGTCGAATTGAGAACATTCACAAAACACCGCGATGAATTATGGAAATATTGGTCTAGTAATTCACGTGCAAGATTCTTCTATTTTGAGTTTTTTGTCGACATGGATTATTTAATGATTTCACATGATAAAGCCATTGAATTTTATCTTTATAATGCTAAAAATCTGCAAGATGAAATTTTTGCCAAGAGTTTATTATGTTGGCGCTCCATATTTTTAGAAAATAACTCCCAAACAACAGCTTGGATTAATCAACTTGAGCCTCTTGTTTTTAACTCAGAAATTCATCCAATACCCGGGGCTCGTTTACTAAATTGCATTTTAGTTTACTACCATTTACATGAAAAAAAGACAGACTATACTAAGACGCTGCAAAAAATACAAATTGAACTCGATAAAAGACAAACAGATCTAGACCCCTTCTTTCAATATTGGATTATAGAAGGTCTATGCGTTGTCGGCGAATTTGATTTCTGTCTTCAAATAATCGATAATATTGAGACAAATTGGTCACAAGTAGCACAAAGATTTTATAACAAAGGAGCTCTCACAAAGACTCAAATGATCAAATGCCGTTGCTTATACGAAAAGGGACTAAAAACAAAAGCCAAGCAACTACATAATAAAATCAACGCTCAAGATTGTTTTGCCTTCAGCCGCATTTATGATCAAGTATTTTTACCCTCCGAGTATACAAAAGATGTTCATAATCAAATTGAAAAACTAAAATACAAGGGCCTATTTCTTACCTTAAACCAAAAAAGATGAAAATATTTTTAAAAACCTTCGGATACACGTTAGTTACTCTTGTTCTGATTAGCTGTAGTTCTATTTACTACCAGCGGCCTCAACCAATTTATGGCATTGAAACCAATGAGATACCTATAGCATTTCAAGGTTCTTTTTACAAAAAAAATAATCAAATCACCACAGACGAAAACAACGTAATCGATTCATTCTTTTACTTCAATCCGCAATTGACTATTGGACCAAACTCGATTAAATGGTATCAGGAGTCAGCCTCTGATACCACTGACGCAATTATTTATCATTTTGATAATGATACAAGCCGATCTATACTTTTACTAACGCAAGACTACATCGTATTCAACCTTCACAACGATTTGGGTAAGATCCAAGCATATGAACCTATTTTCACAAGGAGAAATCCCAAGGATTCTGTCATTAAATTATACAGTGGGTTACCAGGAGGAAACAGAAAACAAAAGCTTGCTTGGCAAAAAAACATTCAAATCAATCAATATGACATGCTTACTAATGACGTTTTGCGACCCAAAGATTTCAAACGTATAGAAAGAAGAAGTACTCCGGTATTAGCACTTACAAAGAATCGTCTCCAAAATACACTACTAGATGAAGGTGATATTTTAGGAGCTGCAGAAGAAAAAAAGGGAATTCAATTACCCAAGTTATTCAAATCTAAAGATGAGCGACGAGTCGCTAAGATGGATGCACTCACTGATCGCTACGCTAAAAAAATCCTTGAGGAGCCAACTTATATTATTTTTTATCAAATGTTTAATGGCGAAGAATATGTGGGTTCAGGTATTGCCGTATTAGAAAAGAAATTTAAGCACCAAGATTATCATAATTTCTTTGCACAATTTATTGAAAAAAGTTATACTGAGTTGAACGGAGTATATAATTTTCAAACAGAGGAATGCGCCTTACTCCCTTATAAAAATTGCCAACAATTAAATCTTTCCAAAGGACAAGTTAGCAACTTAGACGATGAAGATATAAAACGCTTAAAGAACAATTTAAAATTTCAAAATGGCAATATGCTGCTGCCTGATTTTTGGCAAGACCCCATCAAATTTACTAAGTTGAGTCCTAAACAAGGAAAGCAAAAACTTAAAATCCTAATCAACGAACTCGACTAAATTAATTTGAAATTTCAAACAACAACTCCGTAAACGGATCGAGCTCGAAACGTAACTTTTTGGAATTCAAAGTTTCAGGCAAGGCAAAGCTGTTTTCTTTAGCTACTATTTGATAACGCAGCAGCACTACATTGTTGTTTTCATCATAAAAGGCGACCTTCAATGGAAAGGAAAACAACTGTTTTTGGGTTTGAGAGATGTTCAAGTATTGTTGCCCATTCTTGGTTTCAAGCGTTGTTTTTATTTTGGGATGCCCGATTTGATATAACCACTGTTTGAAAAATGGATCGAGGTCCTGGCCAGCCGTTTTTTCCATGCTATGCCAGAAGTCTTCGGAAGATGCGTTCTTATACTCGAAATCATGATAGAAATTTCTGATTCCGGTCCAAAACAAGCTATCTCCGAGTTGAACCCGAAGCATGTGCAAAACCCAACTTCCTTTTTGATAAGCATTTGGATTGAGCCTTTCATTGAGATCTGAGGTAAGCGAATCGACAAGTGGTGCCTGAAACCTTTTAGAGAAATTGATGACGCGCATGCGGTCTTGAGCTAATTGTTCGTGAAACGGTTGTTGCCCCTCTGATTGTTCGATGTAATAGTTGGTCAAATAGGTGGCGAATCCTTCGCTGAGCCATAAATGCTGCCAATCTGTTTCGGTCACTGAATTTCCAAACCACTGATGCGCGATTTCATGTGCAAGCAATAGCTTACTTTTCCTGTTGTTATTCAATGAAGCTTCATCGTAAAAAATGCAACCCGCATTTTCCATACCGCCATATCTTGTGGTAGACTGTACATTATTGAGTTGTAAAAATGGATATGGCGCAATCGTTTTTTGATAAAAATCTAGAATCTGAGGAGCTACTTCAAAAGAAGCCAAGCCGTTGAGGCTATCTTGGGGATACACTGCGGCTAGGATAGGAATGTTATCTACAACACCGATTTCTTTAGTCATGAAATCCGCAACTCCAATCACGGCAACTTTGGTAGCAATAGGTTCATCGATCTGATAACACCACCAAATGAGACCATTTTCTTCTTTTTGAGGTGTGCCGAAAGCAAGATTCCCATTGGCAACTACCTCATAGGATTGAGGCGCATCTACGTCAAAAGTGTAGGTAGCTTTATCAGAAGGATGATCATGGCAAGCGTACCAATGCCTTGCACGATTTGGCCAGTTATCCGCGAAAATAGTAGGGGCGCCGAATTTATTATTACTGATGACAAGACCATCTTGTGGCTTGCCCTGCATGACGATCAGTACGTTTATAACTTCGTTTTTATACTTTTTAGGAATATCCAACACCAGGCCATCAGGCAATTGGCGCCATTTGATTGGTTTTTTAAGGATCGTTACGGCCGTTACTTCCATCCCCAACCCATCTTTATCTGGTCCTATTAAATCAAGTTCTATTTGCAGTGCATCGTTGAGTAGCTTAATTTCAATCAATTCTTCTAAAGTGACAGTTTTTTGATTCGGATCGACGTTTAAATGCAAAGAATAGTGTTGTACATCGATATCGTTCTGACCAAAAAATGAGAGCGACAGGAAAAGACTAATGATGAGGAATGTATATTTCATAAACCAAAAAGTGCGCCTTCTTTCAAAGAATATGGCGATATATAAATGTGTTCAATTTGTGCGATTTTCAGCACCCACCGCGTTTTAATGGCTGCTAAAGGTGCCATGCGCTTGCGAATTTCAAGGATATGCGGATTGGCATTGCGCTCTGCTTGTGTGGAAGCAATGATATGATCCAACATGAATTTAAATTCAGAAGCGTCAACCTGAACTGCAGCTCCTTGAGGATCAAAAACTGCTTGTGCCATTAATTCATAAAATGTTTCAAAACTACCCGATGCGCCTATCAGTACTTTAGGTAATTGTTGCTTAAAAAAATGGGCGCAGTGTTGGTTTAAATAATTTTCAACACGTTCTATATCTTGAATTGAAAGCGGGTCTTGGTAATCAAAAAGTTGAAAGAGACGCGAAACCCCAATATCGAAAGAATGGGCCAAAATAGGCCCTTTTAAATCGGCAACTATAAACTCAGTTGAACCGCCTCCAATGTCCATAATGAGTGCAGGTTCATCAAAAATATGCGATAGCGCCACTCCTTTATAAATTAACTCAGCTTCTTGCAAACCAGAAATCACTTCAATGCTGATTTTTAATTCAGTTGCAACCTTTTCAATTAATTCATTTGCATTGGTGGCATCTCGCATGGCTGAAGTCCCGATGGCGCGAATTGCATTGACCTCTAAAGCGTCACATTTATCTTTAAATTTTTGCAACGCTTCAAATGCTCTTTGAATGGCAGCTGGACTCAGGCGTTTTTCATTGATGCCTCCCATACCTAAAGCAACGCCTTCCTTGGTTTGAAAAAGCACTTGACGCGTTTGGGTATCGGCAATCAATAAATTAAAGGTGTTCGTGCCTAAATCGATGACTGCCCTGCGCATGATGTTAAAATTTCAGAATAGAATTTTTATACCAACGACCTGCCAACCACAAGAGCAAAACTGCAGACAAAATGAGCACCAACCAACTGAGTAGAATACTTATGTAAGCATCAAGTGTAGCACCTTGGGTGAGTTGAATCATGGAAAGCACCGGCGAAGAAAAAGGCAAATACTTGAAAAATGCTGACATGCTCGAGGCCGGATATAGGATGTAAAAACCACCCGCAATTAAACCAAAAACAATGAGTAACAAAAGCGGAATGAGAAATTGTTGCCCGTCTGAATCGGCGGCACTGCGGGCCCCTAGTACCGAGAACAGCGCGCCATAGAAAAAGAAACTCCCGATAAAAAATAGCAAAAAGTGCACAAATAAGAAACCATAATTTAAATCTTCAAATAAAAGATCACTCAAGGGGTTTAACCTTACACCAGCAGTTCCTTGCCAATACTTCGGATCGAGGATATCGACAAATAAAGTATGCCTGAGCACCCAGAATCCTAAACCTAGGATGAGTACCCAACCAAAAAGCTGCAACAGCGCTACCAAACCAATACCAGCGATTTTACCCATCATCAATTGTTGGGGCTTTACACTTGCCAAAAGTACTTCCACGATACGGCTGCTTTTCTCTTTGACAGTAGCTCTAAAAATTGTCATGCCGTATATCCCTACGAACAAAAGAATAAAGGCGCCGATAGCGAAACCAGTCCAGCTCGAGGTTTCTTTTGCCTCGTTTTTTGGGTCATCTAGGTCACGAAAATCGAATATGAGGCCTTGCTTAATGTTGCGAAACGCTTGGGCGCTGAGTGCCGAAAATTCATTGGCTAAAATTTCTTCGATGCGGCGTTCTACCTCAAATTTAAGCTGCATGCGGGTATCCATACTGAGCTGTTCGCGGTAAAAAACAAAGCACTTTTTATTATTGAGCACCTTTTCATTCAGCTCTAGTAAAACATCGAAATCTTTGTAGGCTTTGGCCTGCTCAAATTCATTGAGTTCTAGATAACTGTCTAAAAAGTAATATTCGATATATTTTTCTTGTTGGGCCAAAACTTTGTGCTCCATGATTTGACCGGGGTCTGCAATGAGCACTTTGATTTTTTCTTTACCTTGATCTGCGGCATAGAGCAGCGAAAGAAGCAGCAGTAAAACCACTATTGGACCCAAAACGAGCATCCACCAAAAACCGCGTTGCGACAAACGCTCCTTGCATTCGCGTTGGGTAATTAACCAAAATTTAATCATGCTGCTGTTGATTTTGAGAAATTAAATCGACGAATACTTCTTGCATAGAGGGCAAGCGCTTTTCAATGCGCTCTACTGCCACTTGGTCTTGCAAGGATCGCATGAGGTCATTGACAGTTTTGTTGCCACGAATACGCAATAAACATTCAAAGCGGCCCTCGGTGATTTCATGCTGCTGAACTAATTCGAAGTCGGTCCAGAGCGCATTTGCAAAGGCAAGCATATGCCCTTCAAAACGCACCGCGATTTCACCTTTACTGCTATTGGAACGTAAATTCCAAATGTTGTCTTGGGCGAGTAACTTTCCTTGATGCAACAATGCAGCCGCATCACAAATTTCGTCAACGCTTTTCATATTGTGCGTAGAAAGCAGAATAGTACAACCGCTTTCTTTTAATGCTTTGATTTCATTGAGGATGAGTTCGACATTCATGGGGTCAAAACCAGAAAGTGGTTCGTCTAGAATAAGCAGTGCGGGTTCATGGACCAACGCTGCTAAAAATTGAACCTTTTGTGCCATCCCTTTAGAGAGCGTAGCAATGCGTTTGTTGCGCCAAGATTCAATCTCAAAATGACGCAGCCATTTATTGACATTGGTTTTGGCTTGTTGCAAGGACAATCCTCTGAGCCTGGCCAAAAATAAGAGGTGTTCGGCGACCTCCATATTTTTATAGAGCCCTCGCTCTTCTGGTAAATAACCTATGGATTGAAGATGAGCTGGTACCAAAGGTTTTCCTTGATAAAGGACGTGTCCGGCATCGGGGGTGATCATAAGATTGAGCATGCGAATAAGAGTGGTTTTTCCCGCCCCATTTGGGCCTAGTAATCCGAAAATTTGGCCTTGCGGCAGAGAAATACTGACGTCGTCAAGCACGAGCTTGCGCTGATAAGATTTACTTACACCCTCAATTTGAATCATGATTTAAAGCTACAAAAAACTTAGCTAGCGTAATTCATTCAAAGGCTTCCAGTGGTACTTTTTTGCTAAAATGAAGTATAATCCTGTAAAAAATAGGCCGCCAACAAGTAAATGACTCCAGGCGCTACCAGGCGCACTTGTATCGAGCCAAAGCGCATCTGTATGAAATACTTGCCATGTACTCGAGATGATCACAGCACTGAAAATATTATTGATACTGTGATAAGCAAGTGCGAGCTCAAGCCCGTCGTCTTGGACACTGATCAGCGCCAAAAAGAAACCTGCCATCAGATAATAGCCAATGATAGCTGAACCTAAATGATCAACCTCCGGGTTTTGACCATGAACAGCAGCAAACAGGACGGCGCTCAAGACCATACTCAACCAAATTTTACCGGTACGAGCATACAAACCCTGCAGGGCATAAACCCGAAAAATCAATTCTTCGGCAGCTGCCTGAATGGGAATCAAGAGGATTGAAAGTGCCAAGAGCGGAAAGAATTTTTGGGGCTGAAAATTCCAAACGAGCTGCTCGTTGGGTGAATAATTGATGAGAAACGGAACAAAGGTGACCAGCAGCAATACAGAACATAATACGAGGCCAAACCAAAGAAACCGACCCCAACGAAAATTGGTGGAGCTTGTAAAGATGCTGATTGGTTTTCTTCGGTGTACGAAAACCAGATAGGCGACTAAACCAAAAAATAGCAAAACAAACGGAAAAAGCATCCAAAAAAAGAGCCTGAGTTTCCCGAATTGTAAAATCATGGAGGCGTTGTCTAGCGAAACTTCGGTACCTGGAAAGCGCATTTGCCAATCTAAAAATAAGGGCAGCGAGCCAAGCACGTAAAGCAACACTAAAAGCGATATTCCGCCTGCATAAAGCAAAACAGAACCTTTACCATTTTTAGCTGCCTCGATGAAACGCATCAGGAAAACATATCGCGCATGCGGCTGAAAAATCCTTTGTCTTGCTGCGCTTTTTGAGGGTCAAAATTTTCGGAATCACGGAGTTTTTCAAGGGTCTCGCGTTCTTCTTTACTCACTTGTGTGGGTGTATAGATGTGCAAGTGCACAAAGAGATCACCGGTAGCATAACCTTGAACGCTCGGCAAACCTTTACCGCGCAAGCGCAAAACTTTGCCGCTTTGGGTACCTGCATCCATTTTGATCTTCACCTTTCCTCCTACTGTAGGCACCTCTAAGGAAGCACCTAAAACAGCGTCGGCAAAATTGACAAAAGCATCATAGTGTAGGTTTTCACCTTCGCGACGCAATTCATCGTGTGCTACCTCTTCAATAACGACAATGAGGTCGCCGGGTGCCCCATTGAACGGGCCTGCATTTCCTTTGCCACGAACACTCAGTTGCATGCCGTCTTCTACACCTGCTGGAATGTCAATTTCAATGACTTCTTCTTGGCGCTTCAAACCTTGTGCGTCGGCATCTGAAGGTTTGGATTCTACCGTTTTACCTGCACCTTGACATACATGACAAGTGGATTGCGTTTGCATCGCACCTAAAAAAGTCTGGGCAACGCGGGTGATGCGGCCTGTACCTTGACAAGTTGGGCAGTTTTTATAAGTAACTCCTTCTGCTTGAACGAGTTTATTGACTTTTATTTTCTTATTGACACCATTGGCAATTTCTTCAAGTGTCAGTTTCATTTTGACACGAAGATTGGTGCCTTTAACGACTCTTGAACCACCACGGCTCCCTCCAAATGAACCACCAAAAGCTCCTCCGAAAATGTCGCCAAATTGAGAGAAGATGTCGTCCATGTTCATGCCGCCACCAAAGCCTCCGGCGCCACCCATACCGGCATGGCCAAAGCGGTCATATTGTGCTTTTTTCTCGGCGTTGCTCAAGACTTCATAGGCCTCTGCAGCTTCTTTGAATTTTTCTTCAGCGCTGGCGTCGTCTGGGTTTTTGTCTGGGTGAAACTTGAGTGCTAATTTGCGATAAGCCTTTTTGATTTCGCCTTCGTCAGCATTTTTTGAGACGCCTAAAACTTCGTAATAATCTCTTTTGTTACTCATGCTCTTCTTATTGACCGACCACTACTTTTGCATAGCGCAAAACCTTATCATTGAGGTAATAACCTTTTTCTACATCATCTACTACTTTACCTTTTAAAGCTTCTTCAGGTGCAGGTATGTTGGCTATAGCTTCGTGCAAATCACTGTCAAAATCGAAACCTTTGGCTTCCATTTCCTTCAATCCTTTGGAGAGTAAAATTTGCTTGAATTTATTTTGAATCAGTTTGAATCCTTCGCGCAAAGCAGCTGCGTCGTCTAGGTTTTCGTTGTTGGTTACCGCGCGATCAAAATCGTCAAGAACGGGTAGCATGTCTTTGAGCAAGCCAGCGTTAGCCGTTACAATTAAATCGAGGCGTTCTTGATTGGTGCGCTTGCGATAGTTTTCAAACTCGGCATATAGGCGCACAAATTTTTCACGAAATTCATCTTGTTGGGGTGCTGTACCTGTTTGCTCCGTTTCATTCGATTGATCTGAATGGTTGGAAGTTGAATCTTGCTGCTCAGTTTCCTGCGCATTGTTTTCTTGTGCTTCTTGATTTAATGGTTCTTGTGCTTCGTTTTCAACTGACATAATGACTCTGTTTTTCTTTGGTCTATACTTTGCAAAGATAAGGCCAAGTCTGAGTTTAAGACAAGCTGGCAGTTTTGAGCTGTCAAAAAGTGTCAAAAAAGCAGATTTTGCCACTAATGCAATTGTTAATCGTTAATTTTACATTTCGTTTTAATTTTATCTCATGAGAGCACTTATTATTATTTTTTGCCTATTTAGCTCATTTAGCCAAGCACAACTCCTTTACCAAATCTCTGGCAAGGACCTCGCGCAGCCCTCTTATCTTTACGGGACTATCCACATCTTACCCAAAGAGCAATTTGAACTTCCCAAAAGCCTAGAACGCGCCTTTAAAACATGCACCACCTTAGCCATGGAAGTAGACCTCAATATGAGTGCTGGTGAAAAAATAGCAATGGCTCAACGCGCCGTATTAGCGGATGGCAAAACACTCAAAGACATCATGGACCCCCAAGATTACATCAAACTCAAAATGTATTGCATGGATAGCTTGAAATGGAACGAAAGCAAGTTTGAGCGCAGCAGCAGACTTCAGCCCATGTTTTTCTCGAGCTTACTGATTCAAGAAAGCATGTCAAACATGGCATCTTATGAGATGGAGTTCAATAAAATGGCCAAAAAACAGCATAAAAAAACAATGGGGCTTGAAACTATTGATTTTCAACTTTCCTTATTCGAAAAACTCCCGATGTCTACGCAAATAGGGATGCTAAAAGAAGACTACCAAAGCGGCCTAAATTCCTACGATGCACTGCTTGCCCTCTACCTCAAAGAAGATTTAGAAGGTTTAGGAGCCATGATGCTCGAAGAAACAGCCCAATATCCAGAATTCAATGAATTGTTATTGCTTGCCAGAAACCGAAGCTGGATTGCACCAATGAGCAGTCAAATGCAAAAAGAGAGCACCTTCTTTGCTGTTGGCGCCGGACATTTAGGTGGTCCCGAGGGCGTTGTTGCACTTTTAAAAGCACAAGGCTACACCCTTACCCCTATTCAAAAAGACTAAATCACCACGATTCCCCATAAAAAAAATGCAAAATCAAGAAGTTTTTGAAGCCATTGTTCAATTCAGACGCAGTAACCGCAAGTTTGACCCAGCTATAAAAGTTCCAAATGAGGTCATTGAGAGGAGCCTGCAGAGGGCTATCCTTTCGCCCAATTCAAGCAACATGCAACTTTGGGAATTCCATTGGATCAATAGCCCTGCTGCACTTGAGCAAATGGTGCCAATATGCTTAAATCAATCGGCAGCAAAAACTGCGCAACAAATGGTTGTTTTTGTAGCGCGCCCTGACAAATGGAAATCCAGGCAACAATGGCATTTAAGTCAAGTAAAAAAAGAAATCGAAGGCGAGCCAACCAAGGCTCAAAAAATGATGCTTCAGTATTACGGAAAAGTCATGCCCTTACTTTATGCAGCCGATCCACTCCGAATTTTGGCTGCCTTGCGTTTAACCGTTAGTTTCTTTAGTGGGCTATTCAAACCATTTTACAGAACTGGTGGTGCCTCAGCGGTTCAGGTAGTTACGCAGAAGTCTTGTGCACTTGCTGCCCAAACATTTATGCTATCCATCGCAGCCGAAGGTTTTCATACCTGCCCGCTCGAAGGTTTTGACGAAAAGCGCCTCAAGAAAATGCTCAAATTACCACGCAGAACCCACATCAATATGGTGGTTGTGGTCGGTAAAGGTACCGAACCCGGAATTTGGGGAGAAAGAGTACGAGTGCCCTACGAAGAAGTGGTCGTAAAGCACTAGACTTCAGTTACTCCGCTGCGGAATCTCCTTTTGCTTTCGAAGCTTTGGCCTTTTTGATGTTGAGGTCTAGCACCTCTTTGCCTGCAGCATAGTCAAGTGCAATGGTGTCTCCGGCTTGCAAATTGGCATTGATGATTTCTTCAGCAAGCGGATCTTCGATGTATTTTTGGATGGCTCTTTTGAGTGGACGCGCTCCAAATTTCTCATCGTAACCTTTATCGACAATGAAATCTTTCGCAGCATCAGTGCAAGAGACGTGATATCCTAAATTACCAATACGCAGCAACAACTTTTCGAGTTCGATATCGATGATGCGGTGGATATCTTCGCGTTTCAAGGATTTGAACATGATCATGTCGTCTACGCGATTCAAGAATTCTGGTGAAAAGGCCTTGCGCAACGCATTTTGCACGACAGAAAGTGCATTTTGTTCTTGCGCTTCTTCTTTGGCCTTAGTACCGAATCCTACTCCGGTTCCGAAATCGGCAAGTTGCCTAGCGCCAATATTAGATGTCATGATCAAGATGGTGTTCTTGAAATCAATTTTACGGCCCAAACCATCAGTCATGTGGCCGTCGTCAAGCACTTGTAAAAGTAAATTGAAGACATCTGGGTGAGCTTTCTCGATTTCATCGAGCAAGATGATGGCATAAGGCTTGCGACGCACTTTTTCGGTCAATTGCCCACCTTCTTCATAACCTACATATCCTGGAGGCGCACCCACTAATCTTGAAATAGAGAATTTCTCCATGTATTCTGACATGTCGATGCGGATTAAAGCATCTTCTGAGTCAAAAAGATTTTTAGCAAGGATTTTAGCGAGTTGTGTTTTTCCGACTCCTGTTGGGCCTAAGAAAAAGAAAGAACCAATTGGTTTGTTGGGATCTTTGAGGCCCGCGCGGTTGCGCTGAATGGCACGCACCACTTTTTCAACGGCGTCGTCTTGACCAATTACTTTTCCACGAATGGTCTCGGCCATTTTGACCAATTTTCCGAGTTCAGATTCTGAAACTTTAGTAACAGGAATGCCACTCATCATGGAAACTACTTCAGCAACATTTTCTTCAGTAACGGTGACACGGTTGTTTTTAGCTTCTTCTTCCCATTTGGTTTTGGCAGCCTCTAGCTGTTCTTGCAACTTGCGCTCGGCATCTCGGAGTTCGGCTGCTTTTTCGTATTGTTGGGAGCGAATGACTTCTGCCTTTTGAGATTTTAATCCTTCGATTTGACCTTCTATATCAGTGATCTCTTTTGGTACATGAATATTGGTGATGTGCACGCGTGAACCAACTTCATCGAGTGCATCGATGGCTTTGTCTGGGAGATGTCTGTCTGTGATGTAACGTTCAGTGAGCTTCACACAAGCCATAATGGCCTCGTCGGTGTAGCGCACACTGTGGTGGTCTTCGTAGCGCTCTTTGATATTGTGCAAAATTTGAACGGTTTCGTCAATAGTTGTAGGCTCAATGATAACCTTCTGAAAACGTCTTTCAAGTGCACCATCTTTTTCAATGTATTGACGATATTCATCGAGTGTTGTGGCACCAATGGCTTGCATTTCGCCACGTGCTAAAGCAGGCTTAAACATGTTAGATGCATCGAGTGAACCACTGGCTCCACCCGCACCAATGATGGTATGGATTTCATCAATGAATAAAATGATGTCAGGGTTCTTTTCGATTTCTTGCATAACTGCTTTCATGCGCTCCTCGAACTGACCGCGGTATTTTGTACCGGCAACTAACGAAGCTAAGTCGAGTGAAACAATGCGCTTATTAAAAAGAATGCGCGATACCTTTCTTTGGACGATGCGCAGTGCTAAACCTTCTGCAATAGCAGACTTACCAACACCTGGCTCACCAATAAGAATAGGATTGTTCTTTTTGCGACGAGATAAAATTTGACTCACGCGCTCGATTTCTTTTTCGCGACCAACAATAGGATCTAAACGACCAAGCTCAGCCATTTTTGTAAGGTCACGACCAAAGTTATCTAGAACAGGGGTTTTGGATTTTGGATCGGCACTTTTGCGCTGCGAAGCACCGAAGTTTTCTTCTTCTTCATTGCCAGAATTAGGAAATTCTGAACGCGGTTGTTGTTTGTCTTGTAGCATAAGTTCGTATTCTTCACGAGCGCTGTCGTAGAGCACCCCGTATTTGTTTAATACTTGACAGGCAACGCTGTCTTCGTAACGTAAAATTGTGAGTAAAAGATGTTCAGTTCCAATGATGTGCTGCTTGAATTCTTTGGCTTCTAGGTAAGATTGCTTGATGATATTTTCGGCCTGTTTGAGCAAAGGAATGTTGGTGCTGACCAAATGTTGAACTGCTGTTTTATTCAGCATTTTTTCGAGTTCGGCCTTGAGTTGAGCAAGATCAACGTTGAATTCATTGAGTATTTTGACTGCGGTGCCTTCGTTGAGCCTGATCAAACCAAGCAATAAATGCTCGGCTCCGACAAATTCATTGGAGAGGCGCACAGCTTCATCGCGGCTGTAGCTGATCATGTCCTTGACACGCGGAGAAAATTTAGCTTCCATGGGCAATTAATCGTTGTTACAAATATAACTTTTATCTGTGCACAACCTTCGCTTTTATCCACAATTTATATGCGCATTTTGTTAGTAAAAAATAGGAAGGGTGTGCCTGAAGGGACTGCATTTTATTAATTTTGGAAATCTAATTAACTAACGCATAGACTAACGCAATAATATGGCTGAAGGCGAAAAAATCATTCAGATCAACATTGAAGACGAAATGAAATCTGCATACATCGATTATTCGATGTCTGTCATTGTCTCACGTGCACTCCCTGACGTTCGGGATGGATTCAAACCCGTACACCGCAGGGTGCTTTACGGTATGCAAGACCTCGGCGTTTATTCAAACAGACCTTATAAAAAATCGGCAAGAATTGTCGGTGAAGTACTCGGTAAGTATCACCCACACGGCGATAGCTCAGTTTACGACACAATGGTGCGTATGGCTCAGCCTTGGTCTTTGCGCTATCCTTTAGTTGACGGGCAAGGTAACTTTGGTTCAGTAGACGGCGACAGCCCTGCTGCCATGCGTTACACCGAAGCCAGACTTCGCAAGATTGCCGAAGAAATGCTCGATGATCTCGAGAAAGAAACCGTCGATTTTCGTCCAAACTTCGATGATTCCTTAGAAGAACCAACTGTTCTTCCTACCAAAATACCAAACCTTCTTATCAACGGAGCAGCCGGTATTGCCGTTGGTATGGCCACCAATATGGCACCGCACAACCTCAGTGAGGTAATTGACGGCACCATTGCATTTATCGACAATCGCGATATCAGCGCCGAAGAACTGCTACAATATATCAAAGCACCAGATTTCCCAACAGGTGGTATCATCTACGGATACGAAGGTGTGCGTGATGCCCTACTTACAGGTCGTGGCCGCGTGGTGATCAGAGGTAAAGCAGAAATTGAAGAAGAAAATGGTCGCGAACAAATTATCGTAACTGAAATCCCATATCAAGTCAATAAGGCCGAGATGATCAAAAAGATAGCCGAATTGGTCAATGATAAAAAAATAGAAGGGATTTCTGACCTACGCGACGAATCTGACCGCAACGGGATGCGCGTTGTTTTTGAAATCAAACGCGATGCCATTGCCAACGTAGTGCTCAACAAACTTTATAAGTTTACCCAACTTCAAACTTCTTTCTCGGTCAATAACATCTGCTTGGTAGATGGCCGTCCGCGCTTACTCAATGTACGCGAACTCATTGAGCAATTTATCGAATTCCGTCATGAAGTTGTTATTCGACGTACGCGTTTTGATTTACGCAAAGCCGAAGAACGCGCACATATTCTAGAAGGTCTTATCATTGCCTCTGACAACATCGATGAAGTCATTGAAATCATCAAGTCTTCAGCTAGCCCTGACGACGCCCGAGATCGCTTGGCTTCTCGTTTTGGCTTATCTGAAATCCAAACCAGAGCTATTGTCGATATGCGTTTGCGCCAACTCACTGGCCTAGAGCAAGACAAACTTCGTGCAGAATATGACGAACTCATGAAACTTATCGCTGATCTCAAAGATATCCTAGATAAAGAAGAGCGTCGCATGCAAATTATCAAAGACGAACTCATCGAAATCCGCGATAAATATGGCGACGAACGCCGTTCACAAATTGAATATTCAGCGAGTGAAATGCGCATGGAAGACCTCATCGCTGATGAAGAAGTGGTGGTCACTATATCACATGCCGGGTACATCAAACGTACCAACTTGGCCGAATACAAAGTGCAAAACCGCGGCGGAATGGGCTCTAAAGGCTCCGCAACCCGTGACCAAGACTTCCTCGAACACTTATTTGTTGCTACCAATCACAACTACCTACTCATCTTTACAGAAAAAGGACGTTGTTTCTGGATGCGCGTTTACGAAATTCCTGAAGGCAACAAGACATCAAAAGGTCGTGCCATCCAGAACCTCATCAATATTCCACAAGACGACAAAGTCAAAGCTTATGTAAAAGTCCTTGACCTCACGGACAAAGATTACGTAGAAAACAACTTTATCGTGATGTGCACCAAACAAGGAGTCATTAAGAAGACGTCTCTTGAAGCTTACTCTCGTCCGCGTAGCAACGGTATCAATGCCATCGGCATCCGCGAAAACGACGAACTTTTAGAAGCTAAACTCACCAATGGCAGCAACGAAATCGTACTTGCCACTAGTGAAGGTCGTGCTATTCGCTTCAACGAAGCAACCGTTCGCCCAATGGGAAGAAATGCTTCAGGTGTGCGCGGTGTTACCCTTACCTCTCCTACTGACGTCGTGATTGGCATGATCTGCGTAGAAGATATTTTCTCTACCATTTTAGTGGTTTCCGAAAAAGGATTCGGAAAACGCACCTTCCTCAACGATCCAGAAGACAAAGAACCAGTTTATCGCATCACCAACCGTGGTGGAAAAGGTGTCAAAACCTTAAACATCACCGATAAAACAGGTAAACTACTCTCTATTCAAAATGTATTTGACGAAGATGACCTCATGATCATCACCAAGTCTGGCGTAACCATTCGCATGCACATCGACACCATTCGCACAATGGGCCGCGCAGCGCAAGGCGTCAAACTCATTAATCTCAAAGGAAATTCTGAAATAGCTGCTATCGCAAGGGTTCCAAGATCTGAAGACGAAGAAGACGAAATCACAGATGTGGAAAACACTGCAGAAAATGGCACAGAAATTGACAATTCAGAAGCGCAAAGTGAATAAAAATTAAACCTATGAAAAAACAACTCCTTTTTGCCGGACTCACTATTTTATTAAGTTCGGTAACCTTCGCTCAAAAGAAGAATGTTACAGATGCAATTTTACTCATGCGCAAGTACAATCCTGCGGGTGAAATTAGCGCCAACAAAAAAATAGTAACTGACGCGATGAACTTCATCGACTTAGCTGCTGCTAATGCTGAAACAGCCGAAGACCTCAAAATGCACTTGTATCGTGCTCAAATTTACTATTGCCTCAATGAAATGAGTAGCATTGAATCTGCCGCCTTAAACCGACCAACAGATGCAACAACAAATGCGAGTTGGAAAGCGACATCAATCGCCTCCTTTAAAAAGGTGCTAGAAGATCCAAAGAAGACTTACAAGGCAGACGCTGAAACATTTATCAATATGCGCGTTGAATTGCTGTTCAATCAAGGCATCGCTGCATACAACGATAAGAAATATGAAGCTGCTGCTCATGCTTTTCTTGCCGCTAGTGAAGTCAAGAGTTATCTTGGTGAAACCTTCAAAGACGCTGAAGTCAATACTTCTTTGGCTGTAAACTATGCCGTTGAAGATTTCCTTGCAGCCAAAAAATACGACGAAGCAATCGCTTTTGCTAGTGATATGTCTGAGGCCATGCCGCAAAACATCGATATCCTGATCAGCTTGGTCAATATCAACTTGCAAAAAGGAGATGTAGCCGCCACAGAATCTTACATCAATAAAGCACTCGCACTTGACCCTTCCAATAAGCAACTCTATTATGTTCTGGGCACTAGCTACATGGACAAAAAAGAAAATGATAAGGCAACTGCAGCCCTCCAAAAAGCCATTGAAATAGACCCTAACTACAACGAAGCACTTTACCAATTAGGTGCACACTTGTACAATTTGGCTGTAGAGAAACGCAACCTGACCATTGAGATGGATTACAAAGACCCAAAAACCGCAATTGTTGAAAAAGAAGCAATGGATCTTTTCAAACAAGCTTTAGTTCCCTTAGAAAAATATGATGTTTTAAATCCTTCGGAAAAAGAAGTTGCGATTATTAAAGAAAATTATAAAGTAAAATTTGAAAGTGGGAATTTTGATTCTTCTAAACTTCAAGAAGCTCAAAAGTATGAAATAACTAGTGCTTGTTCCATCTTGGATATTCTCTACAAAACAAATATGAAAATAGGTAATATCGATAAAGCGCAAGAATACAAAAAGCGTCTGGAGGCTTTGAAAAACTAAGGCGATTGATATATGGAATTTGTACACCCCGAACGCTTATGGCTGCTCTTTTTAGTACTTATTCCTATTCTTATTCACCTCTTTCATTTTAGAAAAAGGAAGACCTTATTTTTCTCGTCGCTGCGTTTTATTCAGTTCCTAGAAAAACAAGAGCAAAGTGCGCGCAAACTCAAACACTACCTTATTCTTGCTACAAGAATAATGGCCGTGAGTGCACTCGTTTTTGCCTTTGCTAACCCTTACATTCCCGAAACTTCCGCTCACAAAAGCGGGAAAAATGCGGTCATCATTTACCTTGACAATTCATTTTCGATGTCCGCACTCGGGACAGAAGGAAGCCTCCTATCCGAGGGCCGAGAATTGGCCAAACGTGTACTCGCTCAGATCAAATCAAATACCAGTGTCCTGATCTGTAGCAATCACCTCAATAGCGCCGAACAATTTTTTGTCACTAAAGCAGAAGCACAGCGCTACCTTGACCAATTGGAACCATTTGCCCTGCCCAGAAGTCTCAATGACATCATTGAATGGCAAGCACAGCAAATCGAGCAGCACGAAGCTTTAAGCGGCCCTCTCAGCACGGTTCAGCGCATTTTTATTTCTGATTTCCAAAGTCAAAATGCCCAGATCAAAGCACAAGATCCAGCCCTACAAGATCCTTTTTATCTCTATCAGTTAGCCGCTCAAAATCCAAACAACATTTACATCGACAGCATCTGGTTTGGCAATCCAACGCAACAATTTGACGCCAATCAAGAATTATTTGCCCGCATCAGACACTCAGGTACTTCAGCTCAAAACAACCTAGAGGTCAATCTAGAACTCGGAAAAACCAAAAGAACAATGTTCTTAAAAATTGGTGCCAATCAAAGTAAAATAGTGAGCTTCCCTTTTACAGAAAAGAACAAAGGAGCTGTCAAGGGTAATATGAGCGTAACCGATGCCCAAATTCATTTTGACGACTCATGGCATTTTGCCTACGAAGTTGCTGCTTCTACACGTATTTGCCTCATAGAAGAAACCAGTGCAAGCCAACGGGTTGCAGCGGCTTTTGCAGTCGAACCTCGCTATCAAGTGACAACACTAGATCCTGGTGCAGTCAATTCTGAAAAACTTACAAATTCAGACCTCATTGTGCTCAACGGACTCAATGATATTTCTACTGGTCTGAGATCAGACTTGCTAACTGCGGTGCAGAATGGCAACAAAATATTGATCATCCCGGGCAACAAAATTGTAGCTGGAAGTTACCAACCATTACTGAAGGCCTTGAATCTTCCTGCACTCGGATCCATCACAACTTCTGGTTTGCAGCTACAACAAATTGCCTACGACGATCCTTTTTTTAAGGGTGTCTTTGAAAAGAAAATAGAAAGACTACAAACACCTATTGTTTCCAAACACTACGAGGTCAAGGACCAACGTCAAAGCGTAGCTATACCACTGCTTACACTCAGATCAGGCCAAGCCTTATTACTCAGCGCCAAGCAAAATGCATTTCTTTTTACGGCTGCACTCGACCCTTCCTTTGGCAGTTTGGCCCAACAAAGTCTTTTTCCTACCATTTTACTGCGTTGTGGAGAATTTGCCGCACAACGTTATCCTCTTCATGCCATCATAGGGCAAGATGCGCAGGTAGGCATCAGGGCGCTTGCTCCGGGCGATATCCCTGTTAAAATGAGTTCCAAAGAATTTGAATATATTCCGCAAATCAGAAAAATTGAAGGCCTTATTCAAATCAACATCAGTGGCCTTAGCGCTCTTGAAAAACTCAAAGCGGGCATCTATCAACTTGTTGCGCCTGAACCGATTGGACAATTAGCACTCAATTACCCCAGGACAGAATCTCGGCTGAACTATATAAATTCTCAGGATCTTCAAGAATTATTCGAGTCCAACGGCATAAAAAATTGTAAATTTAACAGCATCAAAGATGGTCAGAGCCTCACAGCACTCCAAATTGATCAAGTGGCCTATTACTGGCGTGTCTTGCTCATTTTATGCCTGTTGTTCTTATTGCTCGAGCTGGCTTTGTTAAAATGGTGGAAATGAAAATTCAACTCAATCAGGTCCGAATCTACGACCCTCAATCAAAGTACAACAATCAAGTACTTGACATCCTTATTGATAATGGCCGCATCTCAGAAGTTGCCGCTAAAATCAATGCGCCAGAAGCCATGCAAGTGAGTTCCCCAGAACTTTCTGTTGCTCCTGGATTCATTGACCTTAAAGTCGATTTTTGCGACCCCGGATACGAGCACAAAGAAACCATTCAAAACGGACTCGATGTCGCGAGTATTGGGGGCTTTACTCAAGTTTATATTCAGCCCGGAACACAACCGGTCATGGACAACAAAGGTCAAGTGACCTATGCACAGCAAAAAGCCCAAGGCGCCACCACATACCTTGGTGTAAACGGCGCACTAACCAAAAGTCTTCATGGTGAGGAGCTTGCTGAACTGTATGACCTCTACACGCACGGTGTTCGTTTATTTACAGATGATCAACACGCCGTCAATGCGGGCATTCTACAGCGTGCGCTGCTTTACACCCGTGATTTTGGCGGTCGGGTAAGTGTATTTTCAAGAAACAATGCCCTCAGTGGCAAAGGTCAAGTAAATGAAGGGCAAGCCTCTACGCGAACAGGCCTCAAAGCTGACCCCCATTTATCTGAAATTATTGAAACAGAACGCAATCTGCGCATCTTAGCCTATACCGGCGGAAAACTACACCTAAGCGGTCTGAGCACCGCTGAAGCCGTCCGACTCGTTGCCAAAGCAAAAAAAGAAGGCCTGGATGTCACAGCAGATGTGCACCTCATGAATCTTTGCTTTACAGAAAGTGCCATGTTAGATTTCGATACGCGCTTTAAGGTTTTACCTGTTTTGCGCACCGAAACTGATCAAAAAGCGCTTTGGGAAGGCGTTCTCGATGGCACTATTGATGCCATTGTCAGTGACCACCGCCCTGGTGACCTCGAAGAAAAAGACCTCGAATTTGACCTCGCTCACTTTGGAGCTCCTCAGCTCGAAACCTTTTTTGCCGCACTTAACACACATTCAAACAAAGATTTAGCAGCTATTCTACCAGCCCTTCATGTTGGTCCACGCAAAGTTTTAGGGCTAGCATCAACGCCGATTGAGGTGGGTGCTTTTGCCGAACTCACGCTTTTTGACCCAAGCTTGCCATATGTGTCAAATATGCACCCTGAACAACACCGTTTTAGCCCTTTCAAAGATGCAACACTTCAAGGGCAAATCAGAGGTGTCATTAGAGGCGAACTTGCCTCTTTAGTAGATTAAGCATGTCACGCAGGTCTTTTTTAAGAGAATTTTTCAAGGCAAACCGCATGGTTGGCTCTGTACTCCCGAGCTCGCGCTTCCTGAGTACCAAGATGCTAGCGCCTATCAATTTCAGCAAAACAAAAGTCCTTGTTGAGCTCGGACCCGGAACAGGCGTTTTCACCAAAGCACTGATCAAAGCGATGCCAAAAGATTGTCAATTGTTGGTCATTGAACTCAACGATGCTTTCTATAAAAATTTACAAAAACAAATCTCGTCTCCACAAGTTAAACTGATTCACGGCTCTGCAACTGACATCAATTTATATTTAAGAGAAATGGGGCATGAAAAAGCCGACTACATTATTTCTTCTCTACCCCTATCAAATTTCCCAAAAGAACTGCGCAGTACCATACTCAATAGCTGTAAAGCGAGCCTTCAACCCGAAGGCCGATTTATTCAATTTCAATACTCCCGGGGGCTCAAAAAAATGTATGGCGACTATTTTTCAAAAGTTCAAATTGATTACACCGTTCTGAACTTACCTCCCGCCTTCATTTATACCTGTTCAAATAGCTGATTTCTTTTGCCTATCTTTGCGCAAAAATTTTCAGCATGCTTTCGGTATCCAACCTCTCCCTTCAATTTGGTAAACGCGTCTTATTTGACGAAGTCAATGTAAAATTTGTCAATGGCAATTGCTACGGCGTCATCGGTGCCAATGGTGCTGGTAAATCTACTTTTTTAAAAATCCTTACCGGTGACCAAGACCCAACTACAGGACGCGTAGAACTAGAACCTGGCAAGCGCATGGCTGTCTTGAAGCAAAATCACTTTGAGTTTGACCAAAGTCAGGTATTGCAAACCGTGATCATGGGGCACAAACGCCTTTATGAAATCATGGTTGAAAAGGATGCCCTTTATGCCAAAGAAGATTTTTCTGAAGAAGACGGAATGAAAACCGCTGAACTCGAAGGAGAATTTGCCGATTTAGAAGGATGGAACGCCGAAACGGATGCAGCCACTTTATTGAGTAATTTAGGGATAGACGAATCAAAGCATTATCTTTTAATGGAGGAGCTATCCAATGACCTCAAGGTTCGCGTGCTCTTGGCGCAAGCTTTGTTTGGCAACCCAGATGTACTGATTCTCGATGAGCCAACCAACGACCTCGACTTGAAAACGATTTCTTGGCTCGAAGACTTTCTTTTAGATTTCCGAAATACCGTTATTGTGGTTTCCCACGACCGCCACTTCTTGGACACCGTTTGTACCCACATCTGTGACATCGACTTCAGCAAACTGAACCTTTTCACAGGTAACTATACTTTCTGGTATCAATCTTCGCAATTAGCTGCACGCCAACGCGCAGACAAGAATAAAAAAGCAGAGGAAAAGAAAAAAGAACTCATGGAGTTCATCTCGCGTTTCTCTGCCAATGCTGCCAAATCCAAACAAGCAACTTCACGACGAAAAATGCTTGACAACCTCGATCTTGAAGAAATCAAGCCTTCTTCAAGACGTTACCCGGGCATTACCTTTCACCAAGATCGCGATGCCGGTAACCAAATCTTGGGCATTGAAAACATGAGCAAAAGTGTAGAAGGCAAAACACTTTTCAAAGACCTTTACCTCACCGTTAATAAAGGGGACAAAATTGCATTTATCTCCCGAGACTCAGTGGCACTGACACACTTCTTTGAGATCTTGGCAGGAGCCAGCAAGGCAGATACAGGTGAATTTACCTTTGGTACCACCATCACTACAGCATACTTACCTAATGACAACCATCATTATTTTGAAGCAAAACTGAGCCTCATCGATTGGTTGCGTCAATATGCGCTCACAGATGAAGAACGCGAAGAAGTCTATTTGCGCACCTTCCTCGGACGCATGCTCTTTACCGGTGAAGAAGCCATGAAAATGGCAACTGTGCTTTCAGGTGGTGAAAAAGTCCGCTGCATGCTTTCTAAAATGATGTTGGCTAAAGCGAATTTACTTTTGTTGGATGAGCCAACCAATCACCTTGACCTTGAATCTATTACCGCACTCAACAACGCGATGCAAGAATTTCAAGGCACCTTGCTGTTTACCTCTCATGACCACGAATTAGTGAGTACGGTAGCAACGCGCATCATCGAACTTACGCCAAATGGCATCATCGATAAAATGATGAACTACGACGACTACCTCAACGACGATAAAATTGCCCAATTACAGGCCGAACTATACGCATAAACCCATGATTCGCTACGACGTTTTCTGTGAACAACCGCAACTGCGTTACATTCAATTTAAAGCCGTCATTCCGGTAACAGAATCGGTGTTGGTTTTGGAATTGGCCAGTTGGCGCCCGGGGCGTTATGAACTCGGTAATTTTGCCAAAAATATCAAAGGTTTGCGCGCGTTTAATGACAAAAACGAGCGGCTAGCGCTCAGTAAGACGCGCAAAGATACCTGGGAAGTAGATTGCGAGGGCTCGGATTATGTAAGGATTGAATACAGCTATTATGCAGCTGAGCTCAATGCGGGGTCCACTTACCTAGATGACCAACAGCTTTATGTCAACCCTGTCAATTGCTTTTTATATGCTGGTTCGCAAGAAATCCAAGGCTTTGAACTGCAATTGCACCTACCTCCACATTGGGAATTAGCTACTGGTTTAAGTTTTGAAAACAACCGAACAGTTGTAGAAAATTTTGATCGTTTAGCGGACAGCCCATTTATTGCCAGCGCCAATATTGAACGTGGTACCTATCAAATCAACGACACGACCTTTCATATTTGTTTCAATAATCAAAAGTTTATTCCGTGGGATAAAGTCATCGATGATTTCAAGCGATTTACACAAAAACAAATAGAAGATTTTGGTGAGTTTCCAGTCCAAGAATTCACTTTTCTGATTCAATCTTTGCCTTATGCTGCTTATCATGGTGTAGAACACCTGAATTCTACTGTCATTACTTTGGGTCCGAGTTCAGATGTTTTTACGACGCTGTATAGCGAATTGCTCGGTGTTAGCTCACATGAATTGTATCATGTTTGGAATGTCAAATCTATTAGGCCAGCCGAATTGCATCCCTATGATTTCAAGCAAGAAAACTATTCTGAGGCAGGTTTTATTTATGAAGGCGTCACCACCTACATGGGCGACCTCTACTTGCTAAAGAGCGGTGTTTTTACTTTAGAGCAATACCTCAAGGAACTGAGCAAACAAGTTCAAAAACACCTAGACAACCCCGCTCGTTTTTCCATGAGTGTGGCAAGCGCTTCCTTTGACACATGGCTAGATGGCTACGTGCCTGGGGCCCCAGGTCGTAAAGTTTCTATTTATACAGAAGGTTGCTTGCTCGCCTTTTACACAGATATGAAATTAAGAAAAGCTACGCAAAACAAAATTGGTCTTGAGACCATTATGAAGCAGCTCTATTACGACTTTGCGTGTCAGCAAAAAGGTTATACCATTTCAGATTACAAAACCGCCCTTGAAAATTTTTCAGGGCTTGATTTCAGCGAATTTTTCAAAGACTTTGTCTTTGGAACTGCCCCCTACGAACAGTTACTCGCAGAAGCCTTTGAATATTTAGGCCTAGAGCTCTTGCAAAAAGCGTCAACTAGCTACGCAGAGGCGCGCTTTGGCATGAAAGTCACGCAAGTAGGCAAAGATTGGCAAATCAATCAAATCTATCCGGGTTCACCAGCTGAATTAGGTGGGCTATCGGTTGGCGATTTAATTATTGCTGTCAATCAAGTTAGAGCCTTACCTCAACTTGACAACTGGCTCAGCTACCACGAGAACCAAAATAAAACCCTACTTATTGAACGCGCCGGACGCATCTTAGAGCGCTTTATCCCCGAAGTAGATCGCAACTTTTATGTGCAACATAACATTGTGAAGGCAGGTCTCTTAAATGGCCCTCAAGAAAAAGCATTGAAATCTTGGATGGGAAACTAATCTTGGTTTTCTAAGAAATAGTCGTCGGGAAAGTTCAGCAAATATAGTTTTTCACTCGCACGGGTCACTGATGTGTATAGCCAACGGATATATTGGTCATTTTTGCGTTCTTCCGGCAAAAAGCCATAATCTATATAAACATGTGCCCACTGTCCACCTTGTGCCTTATGCACTGTGATGGCATGCGCATACTTGATTTGCAGTGCATTGAAAAACGGGTTCTTCAATACTTCTCGGTAGCGCTTTTGTTTGTTTTTGATATCCTGATGTGTTGCATCAATCGCGTAGAATAATTTGCGCAAAGTATCCCTCGTGAGGCTCGGTGCTTCTTCAGCCAGACTTGACAAATGTACCCAACAGCTCAGAGGGCTTTGGTCAGGGTAATCGACAAAACGAAGATCTACATAAGCAAATTCAAAGCCATAATGTGCTTCAAATCGGCGCACTCTGTCGATTTTGGCCAACTCACCATTGGCGATAAAACCCATTTTAGAATTCGGGTCTAGCCAAAAATAATTGTTTTTAACGACCATCAAAAGATCACCTTTTTCCAGTACCTCCTCGCGGTAAAAAACCCGATTTCTGATTTCGCGGTTCCATTGGTTGGCACGCTTGTTTGACATCGTTAGTAAAATACTTTCATCAGTTCCTACCTCAGAAAAGGAAGATTCTAGATATTCCTGGAACTCGCCTCCATGAATACGCAAAACTTGTTTGGGCTTGAGCGCTTCAAAAAGTGGCAATTTATAGTGTTGCATGCCGCGCAGCTTGGTTGCACAGTCCAAAATACCAGATGACTCGCTCACACGCACGACCTGATTGAGGTGAGCATGAAAAATTGTTAGGCTCGGATACCGTTCGAGTAAAAGCTGTGGTTTTAAGGCGATTGAATAGTCCTGACCTACTGGAGGCAACTGCCCTGGGTCACCAATCAAAATCAAATGACAATTTTCACCGGTGTAAACATAATTGAGTAAATCCTCGAGCAAATTATCGGCATCCATGGTGTCTGCATCTGCAAGCATGGATGCTTCATCGACAAAAAACAAGGTGTTCTTAAATAAATTTTTGGCTTTGGTTAGACCCTGCTGAGCAAGCTCCCCACCAGAAAAATAAATTTGACGATGAATGGTGCTTGCCGAACGATCGGCATAGTTGGCCAAAACTTTTGCTGCTCTTCCGGTTGGGGCCAAGAGTTTAAAATTGATTTTTTCAATGCGCAAAAGTTGTGTAAGCCCCGCTATTAAGGTTGATTTACCCGTACCAGCAAAACCGGTCAGGATCCAAACTTTCCGGAGTTGATCTGCTTGCCAAAATTGTGCAAATTGTGCCAATGCGGCTGTTTGGTCGTTGGTCAGGGGAAACTGAAAAACGGCTGCACAACGCTCGACAAATGCATCTGTTGGTGGTACTGCTGACATCTTTAACGGATAAGAGGAGTCAACAAAATTAAATATTGTAGCTTTGCATAGCGCACTATTGAAGAGTAGTTATAAACAAGATCATGCAGCAACTCGTACTTTCCTTTTCTGAAAAAACACTGACGCTCTTGCAAAAAAATGAATTGAGCCCAAGTGTCGAGCATTTTCCTTTGGAAATGACCAAACCCTTGGTTAAAGAAAGAATCAGCGCCACAATTCAAAGCGCAATTCAAAATAGCAGTCTTCAACGCGTCATTTGGTTTGCACCTGATTTCACTTTGTTTCCGACAGCATTATTTGACCCCACTCAATTGAACGCCTATTATGAGCTCAATCACGGGCGTTTACTAGATACCCACACCTTGCGTTACGACACCATTGAACGTCTGGAATTAATTGTTATTTATGCTTTACCCACTTGGCTCGACGACTACTGCAAAAACGAACTGCAGTTCAAGCAGCTTCAACATGAAGTTACGTTGCAACTCAACCATTTGGCTCAAAAAAAGCAAGCAGATCAAATTCACGTATTTTTTCACGAAAACCAGTTTGTTTTAAGTGTTTTCAAGCAAAAACTTCTATTGAGTTGTACAGCTAGTGCATTTCAGCATGAAAGTGATTTCATCTATTTTTTATTGGCACATCAGCAAAAACTCCACCTTGATGAATCCTTCCATTTAGGCTTGGTGCAGGCAGGACAAGCAATTGACCTCCAAAATATCCAGGAGCTTTTATCCAAATTCAAGGATTTTGAACGCTTCAACATTGAAGAATTGAATCTCACTACCTACCAAAACGACATACTTTGCGGATCATTCGAGGAACACTAAAAGGAAAACGCTTTGCAACCCCTCCAGGTTTCCCATCGCGCCCAACAACTGATTATGCCAAAGAAGGCTTGTTCAATGTCCTTGAAAATTTGACGGACCTCATGGATATCGCTGTCCTTGATTTGTGCGCAGGCACTGGCAATATTTCTTTTGAATTTGTGAGTCGAGGAGCTGCTTCTCTGCTCGCCATTGATAGTCATCCACGTTGCGTGCAATACTTGAAACAAAACGTTCAAACTTTGCAAATTGCTGAGGTCATGCAGGTTTACAAGTCGGACTGCGTCATCTACTGTAAAAATGCCAAAAACGTACAGTACGATATCATTTTTGCAGACCCTCCGTTTCACCTTGGTTTTCATGAAGAACTGATGGCTCAAATATTCGATAAAAAATTGCTACGCCCAGATGGTTATTTGATCATAGAGCATGGCAAACAAGACGATTTCAGCAAACAAGCGCATTTCGACTTTTGTCGTAATTTTGGGAATGTCTACTTTAGCTTCTTTAAACCCAATATATGAAACGCTGTCTATTCCCCGGAAGTTTTGACCCTTTCACAAAAGGACATGAAGCTGTTGTTCACAAAGCGCTAGACCTTTTTGATGAAGTGATCATCGGTATCGGCATCAATTCAAAAAAACAAGGTTTATTCAGTATCGAAAAAAAAGTAACGCATATTTCAGCCTTATTTGAAGGGTTGGCAAACATTAAGGTGCTCACTTTTCAGAAATTAACCGTTGAGTTCTGTAAAGAAATCCAAGCATCTCATATTGTTCGCGGGCTGCGAGATGGCAAAGATTTTGAATACGAAAGAACCATTGCCCACATGAATCATTCCATCTCAGGCATCGAGACCGTCTTCTTTTTAACCAACCAAGAACACAGTGCCATTAACTCAAGCATCATTCGTGAAATGTACTTAAATGGTGCGGATATTTCTCCTTTTGTAACTAGTCCTGACTTACTCGTTTGACACACATGAGCAACCGTCTGCTGCTAATTTTATTTATTGCATTTTTCCAGCATGCTTTTGCACAAGTAAAAGTCAGGGGGCTGTCTTTTTGGAATAGCCCGAATCTTACTGTTTACCAAACAACAAATTACCTCAGCAACGAGCGCACACGCCTCTTTGAAGTTACGCCGGATAGCATTGGTATTTTTCAATTCGAATGGAA
>JBEDCS010000125.1:0-4966 GCA_041176605.1 Bacteroidota bacterium | reverse complement strand
TCTTATGATGCTGATTTTGGTCGCCTAGCCTCTGCATACCGACATTCAATCGAAATGAATGTGAGTTATACTTTTGGCAAGCACTCCTTATTTAAAGGTAACCGTTTGCGCTAAGAAATTTAGTCCATTGAGCGGCCTGATTTTTATTCATGACCCTCGGAATTTTATTTTGTGCACCAAGCTTATTGATGCTTTCCAAATAATCATAAAAAACTTTTGTTGGCACAAGTTTTAAACTAGGCGCCGGCATGCTGTGTTTGCGCACATAGGCGTAGTCGTCATTAACTAATTGCAGTTTTTGGTCGATTTCGTCAATGAGCTCAGCTGACGCGTTTGCGTCGTCGCAACCGATAAACCAACAATGTTGATAGCTCGACTCATCGGCATAAATGGTGTATTCGGAAAATGATAAACCATGCGCGCTACTGACTTGTACCATTGCTTGGTTGATGTTATCTAATGTCAAGTGTTCGCCGCAAATACTTAAATATTGCTTGATACGCCCAGAAATAATGATTTCTTGGGTCGTGGTATCTACAAAACGCACTAAATCCCCGAGCATGTAGCGCCATAAACCGGCATTGGTACTAATGACAAGGGCATAGTCTACGTTGGGTTGTACTTCGCTGATGGTATAAGCAAGGTGCTTGTTCTTGAGCTCCCCGGACTCGGTGAAATAGTCAGCGTTAAAAGGAATGAATTCAAAGAAAATACTGTTGTTGAGCAGCAACTTCATGCCTCTTTTTTTCGGACTAATTTGGTAGCCAAAATACCCTTCACTGGCTAAATAAGTATCCAGTAAAATTACGGGCTCAGCACATACTTTTTTGAGTCTTTCTACAAAAGGATCCATATAGACCCCTCCGTGAACATAAACTTTAAAGTTGGGCCAAATCTCGTGGATGTTTTTGAGCTGATAATGCTTTACAATTTCTTCTAGCAGCAAAACACACCAGCTTGGGATGCCCGCCATAATGCCAATATTCCATTTGGGAGCTTGTTCTACCATTAATGGAAGTTTGGCCTTCCAATCTTTGAGGTGTGTGATTTTTTTATTTGGCTTTGCAAAAGGTGCGGCAATTAATGACGTATGTTTCTTTAAAATACCGCTGAGGTCTCCTTCAAAGTGTGCCCCAACTTTTTTGAGTTTGGTGGAACCACCCACAGCTAACACCTTAGACCCGTAAAACGAATCTGATAAATTCAATTCATGGAGCACAGA
Source organism: Bacteroidota bacterium (assembly GCA_041176605.1). Classification (GTDB taxonomy): domain Bacteria; phylum Bacteroidota; class Bacteroidia; order Flavobacteriales_D; family Crocinitomicaceae; genus UBA952. The sequence goes on along the minus strand of JBEDCS010000125.1, from coordinate 3,744 downwards.
AAACTGACGCAACGACACCCTTTGAAAAGAACGGATCATTTCAGTGCTAACCGGAATGCGCTTGCTCGGCGCACCGGTTGTTCCGGAAGAAAGCGCGTAATATTTGATGCGGCCGGGCCAAATATGGTCTTTGGCGCCAATGATAGCGTCTTCAAGCCACTCCTGATAGAAGGTGTCGTATTCAGTAATGGGTACTTGTTGTTGATAGCGCGAAACGAAATCGGTGCGTTGAAGTAGGCTCGTAAAGTGGTGTGCTAAACCAAATTTGGTCTTTTTAGCGACCTCGATGTTTTGCCTTAGTGCTTCTAATTGCTGCTTGTAATCAGGACTTTTACGCGAAATTCTTTTGAAACTGATCGCGGTACTCCGTTGAATTAATTTTCCGATGATAGGCATGAACCAAGTAGCTTAAATTAGAGTAGGCTTCACACAAAAATAAAGAGAAAAGTAGTGCGTTCTTACTGCACTTTGTTTTAAATTTGTAAAAAACACCACTATGCAAACTAAAACGTTCATTGTCCCTCAAGATTTTACCCCAGTGGCCGACATCGCCTTACAACACGCCATTGCAACAGCCAAGCCCCTAGGTGCCGAGATTCAATTATTACATGTTGTTTCCAAAGACTCCCAAATCCCAGAGGCCTTAGCTCAACTTGAGAACATCATTGGTAAACACGAACACGAAGGGGTCAAAATTCACCCGAACGTTCGCATAGGAAGTATTTTTGAAGATATCGGTGCATTTGCCGCTGAACACCAAGCTGAACTTATTGTCATGGGCACACATGGTGCACACGGTTGGCAACATATCACAGGAAGCCATGCGCTCAAAGTAGTTACAAGTTCACAGGTTCCTTTTATTATCGTTCAAGAGAAAGCAGTTAAAGCTTCTGGTTATGATTCTATTGTAGTCCCTATGGATTTACATAAAGAAACCAAGCAAAAGCTATCTATTGTAGCCAATTTGGCCAAATACTTCAATTCGAAAGTTCATGTTGTCACTCCAGATGAATCAGACGAGTTTTTGCGTCATCAGGTGCGTTCAAACATTACTTTCTCAGAAAGTTTCTTCAAAGACCGCGGCATCGAAATGACAAGTGCTGTTGTGCCTAGCGCAGGTTTTGACAAAGAAGTTGTGAAGTATGCTGTTAGCGTTGATGCCGACCTCATCGCCATCATGAACCTCAACCGCAACAACATATTTGTGGCTTTAACTTCTAATCATGAGCAGTACATTATCACTAATGATGCACTGATTCCTACGCTTATTGTCAATCCAATTCACCTTGGCACTGACTACAGCAACATGTTCTCTATGTAAGTATGTCTAAACTGACAACCCTTCACGAATTTATCGTTGCCAAACAACAAGATTTCCCGTTTGCCAGTGGTGAACTTTCAAGGCTTTTAAATGACATTGCCTTAGCAGCCAAAATCGTTTCCAACGATGTCAGAAAAGCTGGCCTTGTTGACCATATCTTAGGGGCACAAGGGGGTCAAAACGTACAAGGCGAAGAGCAACAAAAACTCGATGTCGTTGCAGATGAAGCGTTTATCAAAGCCTTTGAAAATGGCGGAGAAGTTTGCGGGATTGCTTCCGAAGAAAACGACGACTTCGTGGCTTTTCAATCTGAAACAGCTAAAAAAGGAAACTATATTGTTTTATTCGATCCGCTAGATGGTTCCTCAAACATTGACGTCAATGTCTCAATTGGCACCATTTTTTCGATTTACCGCCGCATTTCACCTAACGGCACCGAAGCAGTCCTTGAAGACATGCTTCAACCAGGTGATCAACAAGTAGCAGCTGGCTATGTTTTATACGGATCTTCTACCATATTAGTGTATTCTACCGGAAACGGCGTTAATGGTTTTACACTTGATCCGTCTATTGGCGAATTCTTTTTGTCTCATCCAGATATGCGCATGCCTGAAAATGGCAGGCTTTATTCTGTCAATGAAGGTAATCTCAACGATTTCGACCCGACCTTACGCGCTTATATAGCTTATTGTCAATCGAACGAAAACCAAACAGGCAAACCCTATTCTGGCCGTTATATCGGATCTTTAGTTGCCGATTTCCACCGCAACCTGATCAAAGGAGGCATTTATATTTATCCTGCCGTACCCGCTGCCCCGCAAGGTCGATTGCGCTTGCTTTACGAATGTAATCCGCTTGCTTTTATAGCCGAACAAGCCGGAGGTTTAGCTACAGACGGAAAAAATAGAATTTTGGATATCAAACCAAGTCAACTACATCAAAGAGTAGCTTTTTATATTGGCTCTAAGCTTATGGTTGAAAAAGCAATGGGTCTTTAGCCTTTTGGTACAAGTCTGATTGTATAGTCCAACTCAACTGTTGGTGCACCCGGATCTTTGTTGCACTTTACTTCGCGTTTGATGCGCTCCTTTAAGTCACTGATGATGCGGTCTTCTACACAAGTGGTCACTGATTTTACAGTCCTGACGCCCACTACTTGCCCATCGCTATTTACCGATAATTTAAACATGATGCGGCACTCGAAATCTAGTTCATAGTTCGGGAGTGAGACATTATTGAGCCGTACTCGGCCTTTGCCGGAACCACGCCCAGGCCCAGGCCCTTCGCCTTCAATTCCGTTGCCAGGCCCGCCAAATGGTCCGTTTCCAGGGCCATCTCCGCGGCCACTACCGCCACTACCAAAATAATTGGTGCTTTGAGTTGTTGAACTTGCATTGGTTGCATTTGGAGAGTTGTGGTTGTTGGAGTTGCCGCTGTTGTGTGTAAAATCACTTTGAGCTGCTGTAGAAACCCTTTCTGTTTGCTCAGCAGGTGGGGCAATGCGTCCGGAACCTGGCGTGCCACCTCCACGGCTCCCGCCAGAAACGTCATCAAGTGTTACGTTATCGATTTGAAATTCTTCAATGACTTCATCTGATCGCAAGGGTGGTGTGTCCACAAGTGCATCTTGGCGTGCATCAAATTTGATGATAAATGAAATGAGTAGTAAGAACAATAGCCAAATAGTGCTGTAAATCAAAGATTTACGCGCGTCTTGTTTGGCTTCGATATAGTCTAATTGTAATTGATCCATTTTCTTACTCCTTGAATGGTGTTATCCTTCTTTGGTGGCAATAATCATTTTGAGGTCATTGAGCATCCCGATTTTGAGCAGATCAACCAACTCTTGAACCTGTGCATCAAATGGCAAACGAATAATGACGGTATTGTCGCCAATTTTTTTGGTTTCAGTGACCAAAATACCTTCTAATTGGTCGAGTGCCACTTCATCATTGTCGACATAAAAATGTCGCTGTTGGTTTTCATCAAACTTCACAGTGAGTGTGACATGCTGTTTTTGTGTCTTTTCGTTGGCATCAGATTTCGGCAATGGCACTTTAATCACGTTAGGATTCGCCAAGGTCGAAATGATCAAAAAGAATAACAACAAGAAGAACATGATGTCGCTCAGTGCCGATGTAGCTACCTCGGCATGAAACCTGCGGTTACGCTTTATTGGCATCGCTTGGGCGGATTAATTTGACGAATTCTAAATTGATTTTTTGAATGGCTAAGGCGTAGTTGTCGATGATGCCGTTCAAAAGGTGATAAGCAGTAAAGGCAAGGATACCCACTACAAGACCTGAACCTGAGGAAATCATCTTTTCGTAGAGACCACCTGAAATGTTTCCGATAGAGACGTTTTCAGAAATTGAGATGCTGTAGAAAATTTTAATTACCCCAGAAATAGTTCCGATGAACCC
>JBEDCS010000124.1:0-3843 GCA_041176605.1 Bacteroidota bacterium | reverse complement strand
GTGTTGAGTATATTTGCAGCATGAAATTAAAACAAGTTTCTTTAGAACAACTCAATGCACTCAACGAAGGCACCCTGATGGAGGCCTTAAATATTGAATATATTGAAATTGGCCCTGACTTCGTAAAAGCCAGCATGCCTGTTTCTCATCAAGTAAAGCAACCCATGGGCCTCTTACACGGTGGCGCCAGCGCTGCACTCATGGAAACCGTTGGTTCTTTAGGTTCTGTTTTACTCATAGATCCAGAAACACATTATTCAGTTGGTCTTGAAATCAGTGCCAACCACGTAGCAGCTGCCAAAGAAGGAATGGTCATCGCTACTGCTAAACTTGTACACGGAGGTCGCAAAACACACCTCTGGAATATCGAAGTTCGCGACGCCCAAACAGATCGCCTCATTTCTCATGGCAAACACACCGTAATGGTGCTCCCAAAAGAAGACTAATATGCTGCATTACCGCTTTCCTGGAGAAGATCTCATTAGCTTAAGTGGTGATTTTATTGAATTACAATCATTTGATAAACAAGGTTTTATAATTACTGATTTCAACCAAAGAAACAAATATATTTGGTCAGAAACAGCGAGCCCTCAACCTTATAAAGCCAGCCCACCTTTCTGCATTGAACAAGCCGATTACTTGAAACAAGCCACCCAATTAATTAAAGATTTAAATAAAGGTATTGCCGACAAAATTGTATTTTCCCGTATAAAGCATTCTGCCCTAGAAAACCTCGATGCAAAATTATTGTTTGAGCGCATGCTGCACACCTACCCAAATGCGCTCGTCTATTATTTTCATGATACAAGCATCGGGTCTTGGATTGGTGCTACACCTGAAATCTTAATTCAAAAGACACCAACAGCATACCGCACTATGGCTTTAGCGGGCACTAAGCTTGCTGGTGAAGATCGAGAATTTACATTTAAAGAATACAATGAACACGCGCTGGTAACTGAGTTTATTGAGGGGCAACTCAGGCAAATACCCGGTGCTCAATTAAAAGTTTCTGACATTTCGGAATTGAGCCAGGGCCCAGTAACGCATCTGCTACAAGAGCTCACGTGGCAAATGCCTTCAACAGTATTGCCGCTGCTTTTGAAACACTTACACCCTACTCCTGCTGTAGCTGGACTGCCACAAAAGATTGCCGTTCAATACCTCTCGGCCCTTGAGCAACATGAGCGTAGGCTCTACTCTGGTATTATCGGCCGCATGAAAGAAGGTCAAGAACAACTATTTGTAAATCTACGTTGTGCCCAAATCCTAGACAACCAACTTTATGCATATGTCGGCGGTGGTTTCACTGCAGATTCAGACCCAGAACAAGAGTGGCAGGAGACTGAAAATAAAAGCAAAACCTTGTTACAACTGCTTTGAAATGCAGTAAATTTGCCACATGCAAAGCAGCGATAAAATTCTTGTCCAATGGCTAGCCAACCGAACAGCAGAAGCCGGAGTAGAATATGTAGTGCTTTCGCCCGGTTCTCGTAATGCACCATTCGCCATCGCTTTTGATGCAAATCCAAAGATCAAAACACTGGTCATCCACGACGAGCGCTGCGCAGCTTTTATTGCACTCGGAATTGCACAAGAAACACAGCGTCCTGTTGCATTGTGTTGCACTTCAGGATCAGCGTGTCTCAATTATTATCCAGCTTTGGCAGAGGCCTACTACAGAAATATTCCACTGTTGGTCTTGACAGCAGATCGCCCATCCGAGTGGATCAATCAGGGCGATGGTCAAACCATCATCCAACGCGAAGTTTTTAAAAACCACGCACACACCTACCTTGAGCTCGATGAAAGCAATTTCATTTTGAATCAGCAAACAGAAGATAACTTACAAAACTGCTTAAACAAACTTCACGCGCTTTGGAAGGGCCCTATTCATATCAATATTGGCCTGAACGAACCGTTGTATCAACTTTCAGCTATCCAACATTTTGACCCCTATACACCTGTAACTGAGCAAAGCCAAACTATATTACCCGACTTTTCTCTCCTTGAGGGTAAAAAAATCATGGTCTTAGTGGGGCAAATGGCTCCAAACCCGCAATTTGAACAAGCCCTTGAACGCTTTGCTCAAAAAAGCAATGTTTGTGTACTCGTCGAAAACACCTCTAATCTGCACAGCACTGCATTTAATCCTTGTATTGACCGCAGCCTGAATGGCCTCGATTTGAATAACCCAGACTTTCATCCAGATGTCTTGATGAGTTTCGGAGGCGCCATTGTTTCTAAAAGAATCAAGGCTTTCCTGCGCGAAAACAAAGCGGCGCTGCATTGGCGTATTGCCCCTGACTTTCCGGACATGGATACCTTTCGACTACCAACGCAGTATTTCAACAACAGCGCTGCTGAATTCATGCATGCATTGCAAAGCAATTGTCCGGAGCTCAACCAGCTCAACTACAATGGCAAGTGGAAAGCCATCGACTACATCGCCAAAGACCGTCAAGCGCTTTTTCAAACCAACCCTGCACTACTCACTGACTACGACGTTTTTGCCTCATTTTTTGAACTGTTATCAGGACCCTGCGTTTTGCATTTGGCCAACAGTTCGGTCGTCAGATACGCGCAGCTTTTTGACCCGATTCCAGGCGTTCGTTATGAAAGCAATCGTGGTACCAGCGGCATTGACGGCTCTGTTTCCACTGCTGTGGGCGCTGCTTTGGCCAATCCTGAACAGGCGCATTATTTGATCTGCGGAGACATCTCGTTGATCTATGACAGCAACGCATTTTGGACCCAACCTTTTCCGAAGAACTTGAAAGTTGTGGTCATTCAAAATAAGGGCGGCGGTATTTTTCAGATCATTCCTGGGCCTGCTCAATCAGCGCTCAGAAGTCAATATTTTGAAGCTGTGCACAATACCTCACCAGCTACAGTGATCAAAGGGTTCGGTTTTGAAGTGCTAGAATGTGCTGCCAAACAGGAACTCCACGAAGTGCTCTTCAAGTTCATCAATGAGCAGAACGGCACTCAAATACTTCAAATTCAAACTGCTCAGGCAGAGAATGCCCAGACGCTCGATCAATTTTTTCAATTTTTAAAACAATAACATGACCGATTTCATAAATTACTTTTCAATTTTAGGAACCTCAGTAGGCCTTACCTACCTTTTGATCCTGACTTTACTTGAAATTGTTTTAGGTATCGACAACATTATTTTTATTTCGATCATCACTGACAACCTGCCTAAAAACCAACAAAAAAAGGCACGCTTGATCGGTTTAAGCTTGGCTCTGATCATCAGGATCATCATGTTGTCTTTAGTTTCTTGGATCATGACCCTAGACCGAGAACCATTATTCAGTGTAGCTGGCCATAGTTTTACGGCACACAGCTTGGTTTTACTCATCGGTGGTTTATTCTTGATTTACAAATCGGTGGGTGAAATGCATGCGAGTGTCAAGGGAGAGCACCAAGAAGGACAGTCCAAAGCCTATGGAACGTTTTCAGCAGCGGTTACTCAAATTGTGGTGGTCGATTTTATTTTCAGTTTTGACTCCGTTATTTCTGCCATCGGCATGACCAACGACATTCAGCACGAAACACATGGCAATCCACTGATCATCATTGTTTTGGCCGTACTCATTTCAATGCTCGTCATGATGTGGTTTTCAGGGCCAATCAGTCGCTTTATCAATGAAAGACCAACCATTAAAATGATTGCGCTGTCGTTTTTAGTAGCCATTGGCATCATGCTCATCGCAGAAGCATTCGGCGAACATTTACAAAAGGGCTACATCTATTTTGCGTTGGTTTATGCCTTAGCTGTAGAAATGCTCAATTTACGGATGCGTAAAAACCAAAAGAAATGACACGCCAAGAGGCGCT
>JBEDCS010000123.1:0-23808 GCA_041176605.1 Bacteroidota bacterium | reverse complement strand
AGTTGCCCCGCCTCAACATGAAAGAATTGGCGGGCTGGCCTACCCAAGACGCCAACCTCATTTTAATCATGGAGATCGTACTCATCTCTTTTATATTCACCATGAATGGCGCCGATGAAGTGTTGCAATCTTATGCCGGCAACTCCAACGGTTTTGCCATTAGTTCATGGTTAGGTCCCATTTTGTTTGACGGAAATAGCACCCATACATTGCATACTTTAGAGCAAATTGGCTGGTGGGGTCATATTATCATGGTCTTTGGTTTCATGAATTACCTCCCCTACTCGAAGCACCTCCATATTTTTATGGCGTTCCCAAATACTTACTTTTCAAAACTTGAGCCTAAAGGGCAGTTTACAAATATGCAAAGTGTCACCAACGAAGTGAAACTCATGCTAGACCCCAACGCTGATCCATACGCCGCTGCGCCTGCAGATGCAGCTCCGGCACGTTTTGGGGCCAAAGACGTCACCGACCTCACTTGGAAAAACCTCATGGATGCCTACAGTTGCACTGAGTGTGGACGCTGTACTTCTGCGTGTCCGGCCAATACAACTGGCAAATTGCTTTCGCCACGCAAAATCATGATGGACACGCGCGATCGCATGGAAGAACTCGGTGACTTCAAGCGCAAAAATGGCCCTGATGCCGAAGACGGAAAAAGCCTCCTCGGATCGTATATTACAGAAGAAGAACTTTGGGCTTGCACTAGCTGTAATGCTTGTGTGCAAGAATGCCCTGTCAATATTGACCCACTGTCAATCATCATTGATTTACGTCGCTTCCTCGTCATGGAAGAATCAAAGGTGCCAACCGAACTAACCGGAATGCTCACCAACATAGAAAACAACGGTGCCCCTTGGCAGTTTGCGGCCACTGAGCGCATGAATTGGGCTAACGAAGATTAAGTAAAGACAAGCAAATGAGTCTACAAGTACGTACAATGGCCGACATGATGGCCACAGGAGAAACTCCAGAAATATTATTCTGGGTTGGTTGTGCCGGTTCTTTCGATGACCGCGCCAAAAAAATCACCAAAGCGTTGGTCAAGATTTTAAATCACTGCAACGTAAACTTTGCCGTTTTAGGCGCCGAAGAAAGCTGCACCGGAGATCCTGCAAAACGTGCTGGCAATGAATTTACGTTTCAAATGCAAGCCCTCATGAACATTGAACTCTTGAACGGCTACGAAGTCAAGAAAATAGTTACAGCTTGCCCACATTGCTTCAACACCCTCAAAAATGAATATCCAGGTTTGGGCGGCACCTACGAAGTCATTCATCATACGCAACTCATTCAAGACCTCATCAATACTGGTAAGCTTACGCTTGCCGACAACGGCACTTTTAAGGGTAAGAAAATTACTTTCCATGACCCTTGCTATTTGGGCCGCGCCAATGACGTCTATGAAGCACCGCGCGCATTGATTGAAAAACTCGATGCCGCATTAGTAGAAATGAAACGTTGTAAAACCAACGGCCTTTGTTGTGGAGCAGGTGGTGCTCAAATGTTCAAGGAAGCTGAAAAAGGCAACAAAGAAATCAACATTGAACGCACAGAAGACGCGCTAGAAACGAGTGCCGGAATCATCGCAACTGGTTGCCCATTTTGCAACACCATGATGACCGATGGCATTAAGCATTTCGAAAAGGAAGAAGACATCAAAGTACTCGATATCGCAGAACTCATTGCCAATGCCGCAGACCTATAATATAGCTCCTCAATTCGACGAAAATTGCCGTGTTTGGGTATTTATTGCCGATCGCAAACTAACCGCTACCGAGAGTGCTTGGGCTCAAGAACAACTCTTGGCCTTTACGGCTACATGGCAAACACATGGACAAGACATGAACGCCACAGGCTTCGTTTTTGATGAATTGGCCCTCGTACTCGTAGCCAACGAAGCTTGTGTCAAAGCATCTGGCTGCTCAATGGATAAAATCAATCACCGCATCAAAGCAATTTCTGAAGAATTAGGTATTGATCTTTTCAACCGCATGAACACACTGGTATTGGAAGACGAACATTGGCAAATGGGTCGTTTTGATGCCGCCGAAACGCGTCCGTGTATCACTGCGGCTACACAGCGTCTGGGCGATCTTTTGTCCGTATAGCGATAAAAGCCTTGTATGTCCATTTGAGCCACAAAAAGCCCAAAATGGGAAATATAATTACCACCAATTTATTGAACTGCCAGGCGGCATCAAACTCAAAATGAACGAGGTGTTGAACCGCACGTGTAAGGCCACAGGCCACACATTCTTTGTCTAGTAATAAAACTGACAAACATAATGATTGCCCTTTGTCAAAAAAAGAGGCGGGCAGGCACACCAATACGAGTGGTAGCGCCAAAAGCCCGCCTAAATATAAATACTTCAATATTTTATCTGTAGCGCCCAAGAATGATCAAGGCATGAATGATTCCAGGGAATCCACAAAGGACACACCAAAGAAGGTTATAAATAATAATTTCGGTGTCCCAATCTGTTACTAAACCGACCACGATAGGTGGGAAAATAAAACACAAAATAAACAACAAAATGTAGGGCACTTCGTCCGGATAGTCGTTTGTCGCCTTATTCAATTGGCGCGTTAATTTTTTCGCCTGGTGTTTGACAACTTTATTTTCTTGCATCGCAGCCTTAGAAGTGGTTTCTTTTACAAAATATTGCTTCACAACCCCTGCTAATTGTGCAGCATCTTTTTGCACTTTTTCGGTCTTAAGTGCCGTATGACTAAAATCTTGTTGAATCTTTTGAGCAACAAGTGTTGGTAAATCTTGCGCTTTCTCTACGACACTCACCTTCTGAACTTCGGTGTTTTTTGTTTGCTGAGAAGACAAAGCCTCCTCTGAAATAGTCGATTCGTTTGCTTGATTTTTAACTTTTAACGAGCTGTGCCACTGCACATTGTATCCATTTCTATAAATACGTTTTTCTACTGTACAAGCCGCAAGTATGAGCACTGCTACTAAGGAAAGAAGGGTAAATTTTTTCATGCGTTGTTTGTTTTAAAGGTGTTAATCAAATATAGTGAAATCTGTCATATTTAATTAAAATTGTAACATACCATTGACTTAATCTAGAATTTAACAGTGATACTTGGGAACTGATTATTATTAGTTTTAGAAACCCTCCGTTTATTTACTGAAAATATTTTGTACCTTTATAGGTACGTTTGTGGATGAATTTTCCACATGGCACCGATACTTGAATATTTTTACGGTTTAAGAATTGAAATCTATAGTCGCGAGCATCTACCTGTTCATATTCATGTAAAATATGGAGAAAAGGAAGCAATCATTGATGTTAGAAATTCAGTAGTCATTAAAGGTGAAATTCCAGTACGTAAACTTAAAATTGTTCAAGAATGGTTGAACGAAGGGAAAAGAAGGGATTTAATAACAAAGAATTTCTTTGAGTTGAACCCGCATTTAAACTTCCAAAATGAATCAAAACGAATAAATGAAAAAAAGCAATAATTCTTTTCGTGGCATACCAAAGATTCTAAGAATTAACCATATAGATTCCGAGGGTCTTAAGATTTCAGTGTTGTTTAATAATGGGGATAACCGCTTGCTAGACTTTCAACGTATTTTTAATAAAGATTGGAAAATTGAATCAAATGATATCGAGTATCCATTAATGATACCAAGAGAATTTGAAAAGGTGGCGCTTGTAAACAATACACTAACTTGGAAAAATATTCAGCCCTACATCACCAATGAAGATGGTAAAATACAGCAAACTGTTTACGATATTGGAGCTGATATTTTATACGGCTTAAGTGACGCAGATACAGAAAGAACCCAAAGTGTTGGTCAATTATTCAAAAGTTGGCGCAAGGCAGCTAAACTCACTCAAGATGAAGTAGCAAATAAAGCTGGTACTTCAAGATCTTATATCTCTAAGCTTGAAAATGACACCCAAGCAATTGAGCTCAAAACTTTGAGTAAAATAGTTGAAGCTAGCCTTGGTAAAAAACTTGTCTTAAGTCTTGAATAAATTTAAACCTATCAATACCCCCCTATACCACTTGCAACTTGCTCAATGGGGTGCCAAGTAGTTTTGATCTCTTGAAAGTCTAAGATATATTGCAAACCTTGAGACGAAGCAGCGGAAAAATTCTGTTTGTACAGCTGACAGCGCTTCAAGTTATCAATAGCTGCTTCTTGAGCGCTTTGCGTTAAGTTATCCGGGAGTTTTGCCAAGCTGAGGGCATTGACATCCATATGGCCAGCTAAAGTTGGCAACATTTCAGCAACCTCTCCGGTTAAAATATTGATGACACCACCGGGTACATCTGAAGTAGCAAGTACCTCACCAAATGAAATGGCACTCAGTGGCTGAATACTATTGGCAATTACCACTGTGGTATTGCCGCCAACAATAAGAGGTAAAATTTGGGAAACAAGGCCTAAAAGTGCAGTTTCTTGACAAGCAACCACGCCTATGACACCCATCGGTTCAGGTACTGAAAAATTAAAATGCGGGCTAGATACCGGATTCACGCTTGAACTGAGCGCTTGGTATTTATCTGCCCAACCTGCATAGTAGACGCAACGGCTTATACATTCTTGAACTTCCGTTTGTGCCGCTGCTTCGCTATTGCCCATTTGCACAAGTTCATCGATAAATTGTGTCTTTCTGCCTTCTAAAATTTCAGCAATCCGATAAATGATTTGACTGCGGTTAAATGCTGACTTCGCTGCCCAAGAGGCTTGTGCTTTTCTGGCTACTTGTACGGCATTTCGGATGTCCTTTTTAGAACCAAGACAAGCGTTTGCCAAAGCTTTACCAGTGCCAGATTTCACTACATAGGAGCGTCCACTTTCGGTACGCGGAAATTGTCCGCCAATATAAAGTTTATAGGTTTTAAGAATTTCCATTAGTCGGTTATTTTGAGATAAGCACTAAGGCCATGCACGCCCCCTTCGCGGCCAAAACCGCTTTCTTTAAAGCCCCCAAAAGGTGAGGCTGGATCAAATTTATTATAGGTGTTTGCCCATACAACACCTGCTTGTAACTGGCTGCTTAAGCCAAAAATTCGGGCACCCTTATCTGTCCAGACACCTGCAGCCAAGCCATAAGGCGAATTGTTAGCTTTTTGCAAGACTTCGTCAATGGTCCTGAAGGTTTGAATGGCGAGTACTGGGCCAAAAATTTCTTCTTGGACTAAGCGAGCACTTTGGGCAACATCAGTGAATATTGTCGGTGGACAATAATAGCCTTTACTTGGTAACTGGCAATCGGGCTGATAGATTTCTGCACCTTCTTCACGGCCAATAGAGATGTATTTTTCAATTGTCTCTAATTGTTTTTTAGAGTTGATGGCTCCTATATCGGTGTTCTTATCGAGAGGATTACCGACATAAATACTTTGTAAGCGGAACTTTAACTTCTCTATGACAATTGAGGCAATAGATTCTTGGACGTAGAGTCTTGAACCTGCACAGCAGACATGACCCTGATTAAAGAAAATGGCGTTGATCACGCCTTCAACAGCTTGATCAATCGGTGCATCTTCTAAAATAATATTGGCAGACTTCCCACCAAGTTCCAAGGTGAGTTTTTTGTCAGTGCCGATGCAGGCCTTTTGGATTTGCTTACCGACGGCCGTGCTTCCAGTAAATGCAATTTTATTGACATCAGGATGCACTACCAAGGCGGCACCAGTGTCTCCATATCCTGTAACGATATTGACCACTCCAGCTGGCAAACCAGCTTCATGGCAAATTTCAGCAAACTTGAGCGCGGTAAGTGAAGTGGTTTCAGCTGGTTTGAGCACAACGGTATTGCCGCAAGCTAAGGCTGGTGCTATTTTCCAAGCCAACATCAAAAGCGGAAAATTCCAGGGTGTGATTTGTGCAGCAACCCCAAGTGCGGCAACCTGACGCCCAGCAAAAGCCTCTGGAAGTTTATCGGCCCAACCCGCGTAATAAAAGAAATGATTGCAAGCTAAAGGGATGTCAATGTCTCTGGATTCTTTAATTGGTTTGCCGCCATCTAGTGTTTCGAGTACTGCCAATTCTCGGGCCTTTTCCTGCATGAGGCGTGCAATGCGAAAGAGGTATTTTCCGCGTTCGGCACCGCTGAGTTTTGACCATACATTTTCATATGCGGTTCTAGCAGATTTTACGGCTAAATCTACATCGGCTTCAGTTGCCCACGCGATATTTGACAAATGACTTTCATCAGCAGGATTGACTGTTGCAAAATATTGCTTTGCCTGAGGAGCCTGCCATTGTCCGTTGATGAAAAGCTCGTATTGATCTTTGAGCTGAACCACTGCGGTTGACTCCAAAGAAGGTTCAAGATTCCAGTTTGTAGGGCTCATAGTTAATCTATTGAAAAGTAAGAGGCTGACTGGTATTTACCGGTCAATTGTTTTTGATATTGCATGAGTAGGTCATTAGCCAAACTACTCGCACCAAAGCGATACCACTCATTTGTGAGCCAAGCGTCGCCAAGTACTTCCTTCACTAATAAAAGGTGTTGTAAGGCAATTTTTGACGATGAAATGCCGCCAGCAGGTTTCATGCCAATCATTTGACCAGTGCGGTCGTGGTGATCTTTAATGGCACCTAACATTGTGTATACGACCGGGAATGTGGCTGCAGGTTGTATTTTACCTGTAGAGGTTTTGATGAAGTCGGCACCAGCAGCAATCGCCAAATCAGAAATACGGCGCACTTGATCTAGGGAGTCGAGTTCACCGGTTTCAAAAATTACTTTGAGTCGTGCAGACCCACATAAAGATTTAATAGCGGCAATTTCGTCAAATACATAATTGTACTCTCCCGCTAAAAAATGACCCCTAGATATAACCATATCAATTTCATCAGCTCCGTGTTCTATGGCGTAAAGTGTATCGAGCTTTTTGACTTCAAATGGCGCTTGCCCTGATGGAAAGGCTGTTGAAACAGATGCTACTTTTATGGATGAATGAATGAGCGCTTTTTTAGCGACCCCCACCATGGTGGGATACACACAAACTGCTGCTACGTTGGGTAGTTCAGGGCTTTGACAATGTAAGTTTTGTGCTTTGTAGCAAAGTTGCCGCACTTTTGACGGCGTATCTTTCCCTTCAAGGGTGGTGAGGTCGATCATGGAGAGCGCCATGAGCAAACCTTGTAGCTTGGCTGGGCCTTTCAAACTTCTGGTTTGAATTTTTGAAATACGCTCTTGTACACCAATTTGATCAATTGGCGGAACACTTTTCAGAAGTACTGAAAGGTCAGGTGAGGTGTGTTTGGGCTGCATTGACCCAAAGTTAAGAAAACTTGGCTTTGAAAGGTTTACTCTTCGTCGGTGTCGGGGTCGTCGTCGGCTTTATCGTTGTCGTAGTCGTCATCCTCTTCTTCGTCGTCGTCGCCGAGATCGTCATCTTTGAGGTCGTCAACTTTGTCGAAATCGTCTTCGAAGTCATCTTCTTCTTCATTGACAACTGCTTTGGCCTTTGGCATGACTTTGTTGATCTTGACAAGGTAGATGACCTCATCTGTTTCCCAAACCAAGGCATCGAGGACCTCGCCAGTTGGCGTTTTGATGGTCGTCAAATGGTTGATATATCCGTCAGGGAAATCCTTGAGGATTTGTTTTTTCTGCTCAATAGTGAGTTTGTCGTAGCTGATGATTGCTCTTCTTTTTGACATAGGAAAGACAAGTATTTAAAGGCAAAATTATATTTTTTGAGTTTCTAGCAAACACCTATTTCAAAATTCTTAAAAATTTTATTTTCGAATTCAGGAATATTACGGATTAAGTGCTTAAAAGCCAGGTGAGGACAGCGTATTTTAAATACCTTTGTCAAAACACTTTTTCGAGTATGTCCAAAACTAAAAGCGCCTTTTTTTGTCAAAACTGTGGCTACGAAGCCCCAAAATGGCTTGGCAAATGCCCAGGTTGTAAAGAATGGAATACTTTTATCGAGGAACGCACGGAGAAAACACCAAAACACGTTGTTAGTTTTTCTAAATCGAATCAAACACAACAAGCAGTCCTGATTCAAGAAGTGCAAAAAAGTGAAGAGAGTAGGATCCCGCTTCAAGATTTTGAACTCAACAGAGTCTTAGGTGGCGGTATTGTTCCGGGCTCTATCAATTTATTAGGAGGAGATCCCGGCATTGGCAAGTCAACTTTACTCTTGCAACTCGCCATCAAAGAACAGCTCAAGGTGCTCTATGTTTCCGGTGAAGAAAGCGAACAACAAATCCGGATGCGCGCAGAGCGCTTGGGCCTAGATAACCAACAGTGTTTTTTATTAACCGAAACCAACCTCCAACAAGTACTGTTGCAGGCCGAGGCCCTACAGCCCCAATTGCTCATCATTGACTCCATCCAAACGCTCTACACGGACAGCGTAGAAAGCTCGCCTGGTTCAGTGGTGCAGGTGCGCGAGTGCACCGCTAATCTTTTGCGTTTTGCCAAGCAAACCGATATTCCAATTTTCTTAATTGGACACATCACCAAAGACGGTACCATAGCAGGTCCAAAAGTGCTAGAGCACATGGTCGATGCCGTGCTGCAATTCGAAGGGGATCGCCATCATATTTACCGCCTTTTGCGCAGTATCAAAAACCGTTTTGGGTCTACCAACGAACTCGGGATTTACAGCATGCAAGGCGATGGTTTGCATCCAGTAGCCAATCCATCAGAAGTATTGGTTTCAATTGGTTCAGATGCCTTGAGTGGCGTGGCCGTGGCGTCTATGGTCGATGGCATCCGACCTTTATTGATCGAAGTGCAAGCATTGGTTTCATCTGCTGCCTACGGCACGCCCCAACGATCATCTACGGGTTTTGATGTCAAAAGACTCAACATGCTACTTGCTGTACTTGAAAAACGCTGTGGCTTTCGTTTGGCTGCTAAAGATGTCTTTTTGAATATCGCCGGTGGCATCAAAGTAGACGACCCTGCCATTGACCTTGCCGTTGCCATGGCAATTTTATCATCTAATGCCGATTTAGCCATCGACAAAACCATTTCTTTTGCCGCTGAAATTGGGCTTAGCGGAGAACTCAGACCCGTTAATAGGCTAGAGCAACGCTTATCTGAACTCGAAAAACTCGGCTACAAAAAAATCATCGTTTCCAAATATTCTAAAGGAATCAAAGGGAACAAATATCAAATTGAGATCATTCCATGCACGAAAATTGAAGAAGTCGTGCGTGCCGTTTTTGCTTAGTTATGCCCAGACTCATCCTCGTCCCTACCCCAATTGGCAACCTCGAAGACATCACGCTCCGAGCGCTGCGTATCCTCAAAGAAACACCACTCATTTTTGCGGAAGACACCAGGGTTACCAACAAACTCTTGCAGCATTTTAAAA
Source organism: Bacteroidota bacterium (assembly GCA_041176605.1). GTDB lineage: Bacteria > Bacteroidota > Bacteroidia > Flavobacteriales_D > Crocinitomicaceae > UBA952. The sequence goes on along the minus strand of JBEDCS010000123.1, from coordinate 14,478 downwards.
TCAAAAAGAAGGTTTTGGCCTTTCATGCACACAACGAACATCGCTTTCTCGACAAAACAATAGAACTCATCGCTCAAAATGAAACCTGTGTGTTGGTTTCAGATGCAGGCACTCCTGGCATCTCAGATCCTGGTTTTTTATTAGTGAGGGCTTGTGTTCAGGCAGGAATTGAAGTAGAATGCTTACCGGGGCCAACGGCGTTTGTTCCAGCATTGGTCGCATCCGGATTTCCCTGTGACAAATTTGTATTCGAAGGCTTTTTACCCCACAAAAAAGGTCGTCAAACCAAAATTCAGGCTTTGGCACAGGAAAACAGAACCATTGTACTTTATGAATCTCCGCACCGTATTGCCAAAACACTGACCCAAATGTGCGAATGGCTAGATCCAAACCGCGAAGCTTGTGTGGTCAGAGAAATCAGCAAAAAATTCGAAACGTATCACCGCGGAACACTCGAAAGCTTAAAGCACTACTTTGAGCAACACGATGCCAAAGGTGAAATCGTGTTGTTACTGAAGGGAAGCGCCGAATAATTGCCGCTTTTTAGCTATTTTTGAGCGTGCAATTTCAGCAAATCATTGGTCAGTCAGCGCTCAAGCAAGATTTTATTCGCGAAATAAAATCCGAGAAAATTGCACACGCCCAACTTTTTCATGGCCCCGCAGGGTATGGCGGTTTGCCGCTTGCACTAGCCTTTGCACAATATGTGTTTTGCCAAAATCCAGGGCCTTCAGACAGCTGTGGCAGCTGCCCATCTTGTCAAAAGGTAAAACTGCACCAACACCCCGATTTACATTTTGTTTTTCCGGTTGTCTTAACACTAGGCAAATCATCAGATGTGTTTCTGGAAGATTGGCGTGCCCAACTCAATAGCAAACCTTATTTCGACCTATTCGAATGGACCGAGCGCATTGACAACAAAATGCGCAAGCCCATCATTGCCACAGAGGAAAGCAAAGAAATCATTAAAAAACTCAACCTGAAATCTTACGAAGGTGGTTATAAAATAATGATCATCTGGCAACCCGAGGAAATGAATGCCGACTGCGCCAACAAACTGCTCAAAATCTTAGAAGAACCACCTGCCAAAACTATATTTCTGCTCGTGAGTGAAGACGCCAGCAAACTCATGATCACGATTCAGTCCAGGACACAATTAGTACGGATTCCTAAAATTACTGACACTGACTTGAGCACCTATTTGCAGCAGCACAAACAGCTCAACGCAACCCAAGCCGATTCCGTGGCCGCATTCGCGGAAGGTTCTTTACTCGCTGCTTATCAATTCTTGGATGCCGACGAAAACCAAGATCAACAGCGTGAGCAATTTATCCAATTGATGCGTGTTTGCTATAAAAAAGATGTCATCGCCATGATGGATTGGGCCGATGCTTTAGGCAATATTGGAAAAGAAAGGCAAAAACTATTTTTGCAATATGCCTTACACATGTTGCGTCAGAGTTTATTGACCAATTACATGGGCGATATCCTCACTAAAGTTTCCAAAGAGGAAGCGGCATTTCTGGACAAATTTGCGCCTTTCATCAGCGGAAATAACATCCGTGAGTTTATGGAAACAATTGATGATGCGCATTACCACCTCGACCGCAATGCCAATGCAAGAATTTTATTCATGCAGTTGTGTTTTCAAACCATGCGATACATACATCAAGCATAACTTTCTTGTATAATTTATTATCTTTACAACAAAAAAATCTCATGGGTTGTGCGTCTTGTAGTAGTGGTGGAGGAACACCAAAAGGTTGTAAGAACAATGGTACTTGCAGCTCAGGCGGATGCAATAAACTTGAGGTCTTTGACTGGTTGGCAAACGTAAGCCTTCCAGCCGGACAAACGCCATATGAACTCGTAGAAGTCCGCTTTAAAAATTCGCGCAAAGCATTTTACCGCAATGCCAATCAACTCAGCTTACAAGTAGGCGACATCGTCACCGTCGATACAGCACCTGGTCATGACATCGGTGTCGTTTCTGCACTCGGCGAACTCGCGCGCATACAGGTCCAAAAAAAGGCCCCGAATCTGAAAGTGTCAGAATGCAAAAAAATCTTTCAAATTTCCAATCAAGAGCAAATTGACAAATGGATACAAGGCCGCGGTCTTGAGCGTGACCTCCTTACGCAATCCAGAACTTTGGCATTGAACCTCAAACTCGACATGAAAATTTCAGATGTCGAATACCAAGGAGACCTCTCCAAGGCAACTTTTTATTATACCGCTGAAAGCCGCATCGATTTTCGTCAGCTCATCAAAGACATGGCTGACCGCTTTAAGGTTCGTATCGAAATGCGACAAATTGGTTCGCGCCAAGAAGCGTCTCGCTTGGGTGGTATTGGTTCTTGTGGTCGCGAGCTCTGCTGTAGCACCTGGCTCACCGATTTCAGATCGGTATCTACCTCTGCAGCCCGCTACCAACAATTGTCATTAAATCCACAAAAATTGGCTGGTCAATGTGGTAAACTCAAGTGTTGCCTCAACTACGAGCTCGACATGTACCTCGACTCCATCAAGACTATGCCTAAAATTGATGGCAAATTACACACTGAAAAAGGCGATGCCGTTCACATGAAAACAGATGTGTTTAAACGCATCATCTGGTACGCCTACAAAGGCGAAACCGGTATGGTTGCCTTGAGCCCAGAACGCGTTGCTGAAATCAAAAAATTAAATAAAGAGGGCGTCAAGCCAAAAGACCTCGCTGAATTCGCACAAGTCAAAGAAAAAGTCGAAGAAATTGGTTACCAAAATGTAGTGGGTCAAGACAGCCTCACACGCTTTGAAAAAAACTTCTCCAACAATAAAAAAAGAAGACCCAATCGCAAACCGCGCAAACCAAATCCCGGAGGGCCAAAAAATGAAAAAGCACAGTAGTCTTATTGTCTTATTACTGGTCTTGGCATCTTGTACACAAGAAGCTGTATTCAACAAGTCATTCAAGTTTCAAGATGAAGTTTGGAGCCAAAATGTGAAGCCAAAATTCGAGGTAAATATTCAAGATACTTCAGTAGCCTACGATTTCGTTTTTACCCTTCGCAGCACCACCGACTACGCTTATAATAATCTTTGGGTATTCCTCTCTAGTACTCCTCCTACCGGAAAAACCGTCCGTGAACCTTACGAAATTAAAATGGCCTACCCCGACGGCAACTGGATCGGAAAAAAATCAGGCACCATCGTCGAACATGAGTTAATTTTCCAGAAAAGAAAACTGCCTTTCAAAGGAAAATACCGTTTTGTACTTGAACAAGCCATTACACAGAAGGTTGTAGACGAAGTCCTAGACCTCAGTCTTGAGGTCAGAAAAAGCGAAGAACAATAATATGCCTCGTTTCCGTTTGCTTACCCCTGCTGAACTCCAAGAACTCGAGCCAGAATTCAAGCAGTTTTTAATTATCAACCAACTTTACGACAAAGAATGGCGCAATTTAGCCGCCAACGACCCACAAAAAGCACAAGAATTCATTGCGCTTTTTTCGGATATCGTACTGGAAAAAACATACCAAAAAGCAGCAGGTCTCGTTCAAATTGGCCATGATTTTATCGCCCTATTTTCACTACAAGAGGAGAAATGGCAACTTTTACAATTCAAATTTGAAAACGGTCAACTGCCAAAAGAACTCGAATTAAATGGACTTTTCGGCTACTTAAAAACCCATTGGAGCCATGCTCAACTGACAAGAGGTAGCAAACCTACACCAAACAACAAACCAGAAATTGTGCATCAAATGGTTCAAAACGGCGCTCAAATTTTAGGGCCAACTTTTGGCCAACAACTCCATGAATTATTCGACTTACTAGGCGCCTAAAGATCTTTTTTTGAAGGCTTAAGCATCTTTTTTTGGTCAATTCCGTTTATACCTCTAAATTTGAGTTATTATCACCTAAAATAAACTACATGAAACTAGCGCGTTTTGCCTTTTTAGCTTCACTTTTACTCTTTATCGGATCTGCTTGTATCGAACATGAAGTCATCCCGCCACCAAGCAATAAAGTGGACCTCAATGCAAGTTTTGCAGCTACCATCAACGGAACACAAGTTGAGTTTACTCAAAATGTCAACAAATATTTAGGCTTTGCGCTAGATACGCAAGTAATCAATACGGCACCTATTTTATCACGTCAGATTTTTCTTTCAGGAATGTCTTCCATCAGCAGTCTTCAAAGTTTGACACTTACTTTTGGAGGTCTTGAATGGGATGCCACTGGAAACTCAGCGCCTACCCTTCCCATGTTCAATGACTTTCACATGACCAACTCAGATACGCCAATTCCGTTCAAAGACATGGCTTCTTTGGTGGGCAACAGTGCTGATGGTGTTCAGGTAACCTACACAGACAACACAGGGAAAATCTGGATTTCTAGAGAAAATCAACCAATGGGCCAAATAGCCAACTTTACAATTTTAAAACAAGCTTCTGACGCTACCGGTGACTACTCCTTATTCGAAGTAACCTTTAGCTGCACGGTTTGGTACGTAGATTCTCAGACAGGTGTTGAAGAATCGCTCTCAATTTCTAATGCGAAATTCAGAGGTTGGTTCAAGCGCTAACCCATGTTGAACTAAAACGCCTACATGAGTGAAGCACTCAAAATAGCAATCATAGGCGACTACAACTTCACCTACAACTCGCACCACGCGACAAATCTTTCCTTGGACCATGCCGCCGAGTTCTTGGAAATAGAGCTCAATTATTACTGGATCAAGGTTAACGAAGCTCTTCAACAAAAAAAACAATTTTTTGAGCAGTACGACGGTATTTGGGTGGCTCCTGGCCCTTATCTCAATCCGTTCTTTTTATCTGGTGTTTTTAAGCAATTATTTGAAATTAGTATGCCTGTTTTCCTTACGGGTGAATGCTTCAAGTTATTTATTGACCAACTCATTTCGGCAAATAACCTCAATCCATTTGGTGAAAAGTTAATTTCTGAAAACCTCATCGCTGGTTCACATTTTGAAAGAATTGAAGTTTTTCCGAGGACGCTAACAGTAGAAAAATTATATGAGAATTGTAGCCCAATCGAGCTCAGTGCAACGCGTTTCAGTATGTACCCGCAACTGCTTGAACAACTAGTGGGTCAATTTATTGATATCGAAGCGGTTAATCAGTTTGAGGATCCTGAAATTATCTCTTTACGAAAGCATCAATTCTTTTTGGCAACAAGCTTTTGTCCGCAGATATCGTCCACACGTGATTTACCACATCCACTCGTCTATACCTTCATCAAGATGGCTGCCGGAGAGCGTTTATTACAAATCCAAGAATAAATCTAGCTGGACATAATAAATCATTGCCCGAACTGGTAAATTGAAAATTTGACCCAGTAATTGGGCATAAGCACTGATTTGCTCGAGGTCTTTGTCTTTGCGTTTACCTGTTTTGAAATCAATGACCAAAACTTCATCTGACTTGAGCCAAACTTTATCGGGTTGCTTGAGCTCATTGATGCCAGCAATAATGCGTTGTTCATTGAATTGCTCAATGACGCCATCAAATAATTGATTTTGCGCGATGTGTTGCCAAAATCTTTCAGCGCCTTGTCTAATTTCGGCCTGTTGCTCTGAACCAACGCTCCCTTCTTCAAGTGCCACTTGCATGGCTTCGTTAATGGAAGCGGGCCCTGCGCACAAAGCCATGACGCGGTGAAATGCCAGTCCAAAAAGTTGATCTTTTGCCGCGGACTCTAATCCATGTTGCCTAAAAGCCAAAGAAGGATACCAAAGTTGATCGGTTAATGAAGTGGGGTGATAAAATAAAGTTGTTTCTTCTGCCTCTACTTTTTCAGCATGAATAGCCTGGCCAATGGTCAGCACTTGTGGTTCTGCCCACGCTAGTGGCAATGCTTCTAGGGCTGCATGAATTTGAGCACCAAATCCTTCTTTTTTGTGATGATTAAATACATAAAGACGCAACTCAGGGCGGGTTAGGGCTACATAAAGTAAATTCAGTTTATCGAGAAAAATAGCGGTTAATTCTTTCTCTTTAAATGCCTTGTATTCCGGAATAGCTCCGCTCGGATAAGAATATGTCAGGTCCGGACCTACCGGGATTAAAAATTTTGCTTGGTTATGAATGTCAATACTAAAATCAAGGCTCGGGATCAGCACCACAGGGAATTCTAAACCCTTGGCTTTATGAATGGTCATGATGCGAATCGCCTCGGTAGACTCTGGCATTTGTAAAGCCAATTTGTCTTTGCTTTGATCCATGTATTCAAGAAATGGAAGCAACTCGGCATTTCGGTTAAGTTGGTATTGAAAGGCGATATCAAAAAAGTGATGTAAATAAGGGTCTTGGCTATCATCCAGGGCAAAAACTTGGGCCACTTTTTGAAGTAAATCGTAAAGATGTTCGAAAGGCATAAAAAGTGCTTCTTCCGAGCCAAAATGATCTAAATAAAACCGGTTTTCATTAAAATTTCTGTATTTCTTGCCGTCTTTCTCTACACTTTCAAAATACGATAAGTAGTGTGCGACGTCAAAATTACCCTTGAATTGCAAGTAGGCTTCTGCCAAGCGTTTTCCGAGTGTAGGGTTTGAAGGTCTGGCCCTTTTCTTTAAATAAAGTAAAAATAACTGAACAGTTGGATGCTGGTAAATGAGCAAAGAGTCCTGAGAAACGACCTGGTGGCCAGCATTATTGAGCGCGAGTGCTAGTGCATTCCCTTGCTTGTTGGTTTCTGTTAAAATACAGATATCACAGGGCCTAAATTGATCGTTTAAAATCTCTTCAATGGTTTTTAATATTTTTTCATGTAGCAACTCTGTAGGCAATTCATTGACCAAAGATTCGATGTAGATATAACCATTTTTATTGGCCATTGGGGTTTGATCGAGGTCGGCATAAAAAAGTGCTTGCTTGCTCGGAAGATTTTTGGCTAATTCTGCAAATAAAACATTGTTAAATCTGACGATCTCTTCAGCGGATCTATAGTTTTCATCAAGGCTTTTTTTGTGTCCGCTCGTTTCAAAACGCTGACTCATTTGGGCCATGTGTGCGTCGTTTTCCGGATTGTAAAGGCTTGGGAGCGCCACAAATTGCTCAGCTAAACCATTATTGAATCGATAAATACTTTGTTTGGCATCACCAACGATGAGATTGGGTCTTTCATAAGCAATGGCTTCGAGCACTAACGGGATCAGGTTGATCCATTGCAAGCGCGAGGTATCTTGGAATTCATCGAGCAAGAAATGCTCATAACGGATGCCGAGTCTTTCATAGATATAGGGCGCTTGTTCGCCACGCACGAGCTGACTAATGAGCTGATTGAACTCAGAAATACGGATTTGTTGCTGCGCTGACATGAGGGCCTTGGTTTGCTGCGCAACATATTGGAGCAAAGCAAGATTGAAAAAGTTTTTGCGGCGTACTTCGAGCACAGCGTGAGCAGCAAACGCCTGCTCAAACGCAGGCGACAAGTTCAGCAGGGCCTCGTTGATCGGCTCAGGTAGGTTCCATTTGTTTTCTTCGAGCGCAGCAATCGTCTTGGCATTGTAGAAAGGCCCTGTTTTCTTGCCAAGACCCCAATTTGGATCTGTATCAAGGGCTTCAAAGCGCTGGATATCGGTTTTGTTCTTGAAGTTTGTTGAGATAAAAGGAGCCAATGGTGCATGTACTGCTTTACATTGCGCTAAAAAGGCACTTTTGACTTGTGTGGCTTCGTCTTTGATTTGTTGGTAATTTTCTTTAGAGTAGCTCGTCTGTAAGAGTTGTTCAACTTCTTTAACGTTGCGTTCTTTGCTCAGGATTTCAGCAAATTGTAGCAGTGTCTTTTTAAAATCCCAAGATTCACCTTCACTGATTTTGGTGCGTGCATAGGACAGCATCCAGTCGCTGAGTTCAACCGCATCTGGTTGCCCAAGTTGAGATATCATGAGGTCCACCACTTCTTCCATGATGAGTTTTTCATTCATGACCACCTCAAAATCAGCTGAAATATCGAGGTCACGACTAAATGACCTAATGAGCCTCAAATTGAATTTATCAATGGTAGAAATATTGAAGTCCTCGTAATGGTGTAAAATACCTTGAAGCGCACCCAGTGCTCTTTGTTGAAGCTGAGTTTCGGTAAGTGTAGTTTCAGCTAATAAACCTTTTGCCAATGCTTTTGCTTTGCGATCCGCTTTGTGCGGATAAGCCAAACCACCTAGGGTTTGTAAGATCCGTTCTTTCATCTCGTTGGCTGCCTTATTGGTGAAGGTCATGGCTACGATTGAACGGAATTTACTGCGGTAAGCTGCGTCGTCTAGAAGGATTTTAAGATACTCTAAGACAAGTCGATGCGTTTTTCCACTACCCGCTGAAGCGGCATAAATGTGTAGGGCTTTTTTGGTGGGTGCAGACATCAATTTTTTTTCGAAAGAAGAATTCCTAAAATTAAGAACAATTTGAGCGTTTTGACGTATTTTTGTTAGATGAGAGCTATATTTTTCATGTCCATTGCTTTGTTGTTTTTAAGCGCTTGTGGTGATGACACCCCGACGCCTGAAAAAGCCTATTTACAACTAGACCTCCAGCCCGTTTACGGTACGCAACCTTTCTACATGGATTCGCTCTATACAACACCTGAGGGTTTTCAGGTTAAATTCACTGAGCTCAAATGTTATTTTACACTTTTTGCAAACGGCGATTCTAGCATGCATCAGGCTGCACTTTTTGATTACCGTGAAACGGGTTCTTTATTGTTCAAAAAAGAAGCAAACACGCTAAGCTACCCTAATTTAAGTGCTGTCATGGGCGTAGACGCAACTCTAAACCACCTTGACCCAAGTGCTTTTCCAAATGAAAGCCCACTCAATATTAGCAATGCGGGCCCTATGCACTGGGGCTGGAATCCTGGCTATATTTTCATGAATGTTGAAGGTAAAGTAGATACGATCCCAGATGGCATCACAAATACTGATCTATCTTTTAGTTTTCATATTGGCACTGACCCCTACCTACAAAATTTGCAGTTCAACAACATCAATTGGCAGTCCATTGGTGGTAATACCAAGCAATTCAAACTCAGACTTGATTTACTCGCTTTTTTAGGTTCAGGTTCTTCAGCTATACACCTCAACTCAGAATACCTCACTCATACAGCTGCCGGGCAAGAAGCACTTACCCAAAAAGTCATTACCAACTTTAAAAACGCCATTAGTCCGTTCTGATGTTCAGACTCACCATCATACTCATTGGCTTAGTACTACTTAGCGCCTGCAAGAAAGATCAAACCACCTTTCAACCAAGCCCTTATTTCTTGGAAATACCTAACCATTTCCCAGATATGGTTATTCCATCTGACAACCCCATGACCCGAGAAGGTGTTGAGTTGGGCCGTTGGTTGTTCTACGAAAAAAGATTAAGTGGCAACGATTCCATGAGTTGTGCCTCTTGTCATCTACCACAACATGGCTTCTCTGATCCCAACAAATATTCTACCGGCATTGACGGCATTGCCGGAACCAGAAACTCCATGGCTTTGATCAATTTAGGCTGGGATAACTTCTTTTTTTGGGATGGGCGAGCTAGCTCCCTCGAACAACAAATACTCGAGCCCGTTGTGAACCCAATAGAGCTGCATCAAAGTTGGCCAGATGCCATATACAAACTCAACCTCGATATCAATTACCGCAACCGTTTTTTCAAAGCATTCGGCGAACCAGGCATCGATTCCTTAAAAGCCGCAAAAGCAATTGCACAATTTATACGTACTATGGTTTCAGCGTCGTCAAAGTATGACGTCATGTACAAATACGAAAACGGAATGCCCTTGAATAATCAAGAACAAGCACTCCTCCAACAAGTTGATGTCGAAGAATGGGCGGGCTACGACCTCTTTAAAAGTCTAAATGGTGCCGATTGCTTTCATTGTCATAACGGCACACTCATGCGCGTCAAAAAATACAGCAATAATGGCCTAGATGCCAATTTCACAGACCTCGGACGCGGCGCTGTAACCAATAATCCTGAAGACTACGGCAAATTTAAGGTGCCTACACTTCGCAACATTGCGCTCACCGCACCCTATATGCACGACGGCCGTTTCCAAACCTTAGATGAAGTCATTGAACATTATTCATCAGGCGTACACCTCTCGCCTACCATTGATCCGCTTATTGAATTTGCCAATCAAGGCGGCGTTCAACTGAGTGCACAAGAAAAATATTTGCTCAAAAAATTCTTACTGACCCTTACCGACAACTCTTTTATCTCCAATCCCAATTTCAAAGACCCACACTAACATGAGTGCAAACAGACTTACCACCGAAGACAAAGCGTTAAAAATCAACTTAACGCCCGATATCTATGGCTGTTTTGCTGAAATTGGAGCCGGTCAAGAAGTAGCTGCCAATTTCTTTAAAGCGGGCGGAAGCTCTGGTACCATTGCCTACACGCAATCTGCCTATGACATGAAAGTTTCTGACTCTATGTACGGCGAAACAGTCAGGTATGTGTGTGAAGAACGCTTGGTCACTATGTTACAAACAGAGTTCAAGAAACTACAAGATATCTTGCCTGTTAAAAACCGAGATGCGCGCTTTTTTGCATTCTGCAACACGGTAGAATCTTTGAATTATCACAAAACCAACCAAGGTCAAGGATGGGTTGGCCTCCGGTTTCAACTCGGGCTCAATAAAAAACCCAACGACGTCATTTTGCACATCAAAATGCACGACAACAGCCACAAAGCCCAACAAGAAGCGCTCGGAATTTTAGGCGTGAACCTCATCTATGCCTGTTATTTCCAATCCGGTGACATCGATAGCTTTATCGATAGCATCGTACATAGATTGCCACCAGATCGCATGGAAATTGATATGTTGCGCATTTCGGGTCCTGATTTTGAAGACATGGACAACCGCATTATTGCACTCAACTTAGTGCGCCGAGGCATCACCAACGCCACCATGTTTGACCTCGCCAAAAATGTCTTACAACCTTCAACTGCCCTTTACAAAAAGAACATTTTATTGATGCGTGGCCGTTTCAGACCTGTCACAAAAGTTCATATCGACATGATCGAAAGAGCGCGTGCTGCTTTTGCTAAAGAAAAACGCGTAAAGCCAGAAAACCTCGAAGTTGTGTTTGAACTCACCCTCAAAGACCTTACTGCAGACGGTAAAATCTCAGACAAAGACTTCCTGGACCGCGCCGAATTATTAGGCTCATTAGGCTACACGGTTATGGTTTCAAATTACCTGAAACACTACAAAATGCTCGAATACCTCTCTTCTATTGCCAGAGGAAATTTAGTGGGTGTCATTATGGGAATTTACAACCTGCACATCATTTTTGATGAAAAATATTACGACAACTTGCCAGGAGGCCTACTAGAAGCTTTTGGGCGCGGCTTTGGACACAATGTCAAATTATATATCTACCCGGCCCTCAATGTAGAAGACGGTAGTTTGTATCACCTCGGTAATATCAAACTCCCTGAGAACATGATTGGCCTGCTCAATTACATGCAAGCCAATGACAAAATCACGGCGCTGCAAGAATATGACCCTTCACTTTTACACATCCTTTCAGACGATGTGTTGAGTAAAATAAAGGCAAATGCGCACAGCTGGGAAGAAGACGTCCCATATGAAGTGGTCAAAGCCATCAAGTTTTTTGAATTATTCGGATACCAACAAAAGGCTGAACTCAACTAATGCCTCATATAAAAAATGCGCTGATTCGTTACCGCATCATCGACAGGATGCTGCGCAACAAATACAAGAGTTTTCCTTCCAAAGAAGAACTCCGCTCAGCTTGTGAGGACGCGCTTTTTGGCTCAGAATCTGGTGCGCACATTTGTGCATCGACTATAGAGAAAGACCTTTTCAATATGAAAATGGAGCACGATGCCCCAATTCGTTACAGCAAAAAGAATGGGGGTTATTTCTATGAAAACCCAGAGTTCAGCATCAACGATGTGCCGCTTTCCGAAGACGAACTCTCCTCTATACGCTTTGCCGTTTCTACGCTTCAACAATTTAGAGAAGTCCCTTTCTTTCAACAATTTGGATCTGCTATTGATAAAATCGTTGACCGCGTGGCTGTGGGCGATACCGACGAAAGCCAAGAAATCTCAAAATTTATTCAGTTTGAGGCCGCCTTTTCAACGGGTGGCAACGAATACTTACCTACCCTTCTAGAAGCCATTCGCTCTAAGAAGCGTGTTTGGTTTTTATATACATCGTTTCAACAGCAAGTCTCTAAGCCAAGAAATGTCAGCCCATTATTTCTAAAAGAATACCGAAATCGCTGGTACCTCATTTGTTTTGATCTGCAAAAACAAGACATCTTGACTTTTGCACTAGATCGCATGAGTGAACTTCAAATGCTCGAAGAAGCCGCAGAAATACCGGCAGACTTCGATGTGGCACTCTATTTTCAGAACGCCGTCGGAATTACCTCATATAAAGGGAAACCAAAAAAAATTATACTCAAAGCTGAACCTATTGCGGCAAGGTATATTGCCTCTCAGCCTTTTCATAGTTCGCAACAATTCATAAAAGAGGAAGATCAATTTCACTACTTTGAATTGTGCATTTTAATTTCAGAAGAATTCATCAGAAATTTACTCGGCTATGCCGGAGAGGTCGAAGTAATTGAACCCCTAGATTTAAGAAAAATAATGAAAGAGCGTGCAAAAGCACTGCTCCAACGCTATCAAAAATAATGATCATGTCAACACTCATTCAAAACATCGAAAACGGCGTCTGCACACTCACTTTCAACAGACCACAAGTATTCAATTCTTTCAATAAAGAAATGGCACTCGAGTTGCAAGCGGCGCTTGATCATTGTGCCAGTAATGAAGAAATCAGGGCCGTTGTACTCACCGGCGAAGGAAAAGCATTTTGCGCCGGACAAGACCTCGCTGAAGCTACAGACCCACAAGGGCCAGCACTTCAAGAAATTGTGGGCAAACATTACAACCCAATCATATTGAAAATCAGGGCGCTCGAAAAACCAGTAATAGCGGCAGTGAACGGCGTTGCTGCGGGCGCGGGTGCCAATATCGCTTTGGCCTGCGATCTCGTTTTAGCCAAAGAAAGTGCCGCATTTATTCAGGCTTTCTCAAAAATTGGACTCATTCCAGATTCAGGTGGCACCTTCTTTTTACCAAGACTCGTGGGTGCACAAAAAGCGTTGGCCCTCATGATGACCGGTGAAAAAGTGATGGCCACAGACGCCGAAAAAATGAATATGATTTACAAAGCGGTGCCTGATACAGAGTTTGATAGTATGGTGTCGCAGTTAGCTCAGCAATTGGCAAAAATGCCTACCAAAGCCCTCGGACTCACTAAAAAAGCTATAGACGCTGGCTTTAACCAAGATCTAGGCGCGCAGTTGGCACTTGAAGAAAAATTACAAACACAGGCAGGGCAAACACATGATTTCAAGGAAGGCGTACAAGCATTTCTTGAAAAAAGAAGTCCTGAATTTAAAGGAAACTAATGATGAAAGGTCAAATAGGCGTGATTGGCGCGGGCACTATGGGTGCAGGTATTGCCCAAGTTGCAGCACAAGCAGGACACAAGGTTGTCTTAACGGATAACAACGCTGAGCAATTGCTTAAAGCAGAAAACCAAATCAATACGAGCCTAGACAAACTCGTAGAAAAAGGCAAGATTGCCGAAGCATTTGCACAAGAAGTAAAAGCGAACCTGAGCTACTCAATTCATTTATACGAGCATCAAGACGCTGCATTAGTGATTGAAGCTATTGTTGAAAACCTAACCGTGAAACACGAGTTGTTCAAGCAACTAGAGCAAATTGTTTCGCAGCAATGTGTCTTAGCGAGTAATACATCTTCGTTATCCATTGCATCAATTGGGGCTTGTTTGCAAAATCCAAGCCGCTTTTTAGGCATTCACTTTTTTAATCCTGCTACCCTAATGCCACTTGTCGAAGTCATTCCGGGTGTGGCAACTTCCGCTGAAATCACTCACTCCATAGAAACGCTCATCACCAACTGGAATAAAACAGTTGTGGTTTGCAAAGATACCCCCGGATTTATCGTAAATAGAGTAGCACGGCCATTTTATGGCGAAGCGCTGCGCATTTACGAAGAAGGCTTAGCAGATTTTGCGACTATCGACTGGGCCATGACACAAATGGGCGGCTTTAAAATGGGGCCCTTCACCCTGATGGATTACATTGGTAATGATATCAATTATACCGTGACTGAAACCGTTTTTGCGGCTTTTTATTACGACCCTCGCTTCAAACCCTCCTTTACACAAAAAAGACACATGGAAGCCGGTTTTTTAGGCCGTAAAACTGGTCGGGGCTTCTATGACTACAGTGAAAACGCACAAGCGTCAGCAGCTAACGAGGATTCCCAATTAGGCACCTATATTTTTGAAAGAATCATTGTATTACTCATCAATGAAGCCGCCGATGCGGTGTTCATGCAGGTCGCAAGCCCAACAGCCGTTGACCTGGCCATGACCAAAGGCGTTAATTACCCCAAAGGTCT
>JBEDCS010000122.1:0-2889 GCA_041176605.1 Bacteroidota bacterium | reverse complement strand
ATCATCCGTGAAATGGGCCCTTCTATTTTAATTATCAAAAAAGGTGAGCACGGTGCTTTGCTTTTCCATGAGACCAATATTTTTTATGCGCCAGCACTTCCGCTTGAAGAAGTTTTTGACCCGACAGGAGCAGGTGATACTTTTGCGGGTGGCTTTATGGGCTATTTAGCTGCTGCGGACCGCATAGATTTTCATAACATGAAACGCGCTATTATTGCTGGTTCTGCACTTGCATCTTTCTGTGTTGAAAAATTTGGTACCCAAAGACTCAAAGAAATTACCATGACAGATCTGCATGCAAGAATGCAAGAATTTGTTTCACTTTCTACCTTCGAACTCTGATTCAAATGGACTTACAAAATCACATTACACAAATTGAACCTTTACTCAATCAAGAAGATCTTATTCAACTTGGTCGTGAAGCAGGGCAGATCAAGCAGCTTTTTGAAGATCAACTGATCGAGTTAGAACGCGTTGAGCAGGTCAAAAGACTAGAAGCACAGGAAACAGGCGAAAAGTACGAGGAAATCGACTATTCTGAGCTCAAAGAGCAATTCTTTGCGCTTTACCAAGAGTTTAACACCAAGCGTAAAGGCCAACAGCAATTGCAACAAACCCTAGAGCAACAGAACTTAAAGTTAAAGAAGGACCTCATTGTTCGTTTAAAAGAAGTCATCGATAACGAAGAAAAGATCGGTACTGCATTTCAATCATACAAAGAAATTCACGAAACCTGGAAGAAAATTGGTGCAATCCCGCGTGAGCAACGAGAAACTATTCAAAAAGAATACTCGCGCTTACTTGAAATTTTCTTTTACAACATCAAGATATACAAAGAGCTCAAAGAGAACGATTATCGTCGCAACAAACAGCTCAAAGAAGACCTCATTTTTAAACTCAAACAATTGCGTGTTTCGCAAGCGTCTCTTCGTGATCTAGAGGCTCAATTGCATGCTTTGCAAGACGAATGGGAAGAAATCGGTCCTGTCTTGAACGAAGAATGGGAAACCATGAAAGTTGCCTACTGGGATGCCGTGCGCAGTATCTATGATAAAATCAATGAGCATTACGAAGCGCAAAGGCAAGTTTTGAAGGCAAATATTGATGCCAAGAAACAACTCATTGCAACATTACAAGAAAGACTGAGTGCCCTAGATACCTGGAACAACTTCAAAGATTGGGAAACCCAAACAGCTTTTATTTTGGACCTTCAAGCCCAATGGAAGTCTATCGGTTCGGGTGGAAGAAAAGAAAATGAGGCGGTTTACGCTGCCTTCAGAGCATTGTGCGACACCTTTTTTGCCGCTAAAAAGGCATACAACAAAGACAAAGATGCCGCAAGTGCTGAAGTAGCTCATCAAAAGAAAGTCTTAATCGAGAAAGCCATCGCCATCAGCACTTCCCAAGATTGGAAAAACACCGCTGATCAGCTCAAAAAATTACAGCGACAATGGCAAGATCTTGGTTCAGCGGGGCAACGTTTTGAAAACAAACTCTGGAAAGAATTTAGGGCTGCGTGTAATGTGTTTTTTGATGCCAGACAAGCACATTTTGGACAGCAAGATGCTGAAAACGAAGCGAATCTAAATGCTAAAAAAGCACTTATTGCAGAGTTAGAATCGCTTGCACTGCCAGCTGACAAACAAGAAGCTTTAACCAAATTGCGCGCCTTACAGCAACAGTTTAATGAAATTGGATCTGTAGGGATAAAAGAGCGCCAAAGTACCTATGAGGCCTTTAAAAAGCAAATGGATGAGCATTATAAAGCGCTGAAGCTCGAAGGTCAAGAAAAAGACCGCGTGCTCTTTCAAGCAAAACTTGAAGGCCACCTTTCTTCACCTGATAAGCAGAAATTGTTACAATTTGAACGCAACGATATCCGCAAGCAAATCGATGCCCTTCAAAAAGAGATGCTCACACTCGAGAATAACCTCGGCTTTTTTGCACGATCAAAAGGTGCAGATCAACTAAGGGCAGATGTCCAGAAGAAAATTGACGCAGCACAAGAAAAAATCAAAGGCCTACGCGCCAAACTCAAACTCATTCCAAATGAATAGTTTCATCAATTTATTATTGCTTCTTGTCAGTGTACCAACCCTTTTAGTGTCGGTTTTTATTGGCTTTGATTTGCCCGTTGAATTTTTGAAAAGTACAGCCGCTGAATTGCCTTACATCAAAGAGCTCTATTTCATTTTAGGCTTGATTATTTTGATCATTGGTTTGCGCAGAACAGTTCGCCGCTGGATGGGGGTTTCGATGGTAAAGAAGCAAGATAAATTTGTCTGGAATCAAGAAATTAGCTCCGAACGAAAAAAGCGCGTGTTTGTTTACAATAGCCTTGAAGGTCTCGTATTTTTAAGTTTTGTTGTTGCGCACTTATTCCTCACAACAATGTCCTTTTTTGTAGTCTTGGTTTACTTCGTTTTGCTACTTGACTCCATCGTCTTTGTACTCGTCAATCAAAAAAACTTCAGGGTTGGCCTGAGCTCAAAAGCAATACTAGTGGCAGACCGAGAAATCATTCTCATTTACTTAAATGGCCTTAGAAAAGTATCTGTAAGTCAGCAAACGATTTATTTTGATTACATCGAAGACCTCCAACTCACTTTCCCGCTCGATTGCATACAAGAGGAACAAAAAACAGCATTTTTTGGCGCTTTAGAGGCACAAATTGACCGTGACCACGTACTCTTTCATCACACAAAGTAAGTTTTACTAACTTCGTGTCATGTCGCTTAAGTCCCCTAAAAAGATACTAGTACTTCGCTTTAGTTCAATTGGCGATATCGTCCTTACGTTTCCAGTCATCCAAGCTTTGAAATCGGCATTTCCTGATTGTGAAATTGATTACGTCACCAAAAAAAGTTTCCAATCCTTGTTGGCCGCTTG
>JBEDCS010000121.1:0-5410 GCA_041176605.1 Bacteroidota bacterium | reverse complement strand
TAGAAAATTTAAACCTAGCCAATTGGAAGTTAAAAGGTCAAGATGCAGAATTCATATACATCGCGTGTGAAAATGCTCTACAACTTGACCTCTTGAATACCATGGGTCAGTTAGAAGCATCCTTTTCACTCGATGAAGGAAACCAGCGCATTCCAACCAAAAATTTATCAAAAGGCATTTACTTTCTGAGAAACCAAACTGGGAAGTCCCAAAAAGTCATTCTCTAATTCCGGAAATCATCCAAAAGAAGACCGCATGACATGACTCAAGTCAATTTCAGACTTGATTCTTTTGCAATTTATTATCTTTGCATCCTATTTATATCTTATGTCTTCAACTCCAGTTCGCGTTCGCTTTGCTCCATCACCAACAGGGCCCTTACATATGGGGGGTGTCCGCACCGCCCTTTACAATTATTTGTTCGCCAAGAAACACAACGGAACCTTTTTAATTCGTATCGAAGATACCGATCAAACGCGTTTTGTACCTGGAGCTCAAGATTATATCATGGATGCTTTAGCTTGGTGTGGTATCATGCCAACTGAAGGCCCTGGTTTAGGCGGTGATTTCGGCCCTTACGTTCAATCAGAGCGCAAAGAGATGTACCGCCCTTATGCAGAGCAACTCGTAGCCGAAGACAAAGCATATTATGCATTTGACTCAGCCGAAGACCTCGATCGCATGCGCGACCAAGCCAAAAATATGGGGATGCCAAATTGGCAATACAATAGCGTAACGCGCAGCAGTATGCGCAACTCGCTTACGCTTCCTCAATCAGAGGTCGAGCAATTGCTAGCTGCCAACGAACCATACGTCATTCGCATGAAAATGCCCCGCAATCAAGACGTACGTTTTCATGACCTCATCCGAGGATGGGTAGTAGTCAATACCAATAACCTCGATGACAAAGTTCTTTTCAAGAGCGATGGCATGCCTACTTATCACCTTGCAAATATCGTAGACGACCACACAATGGCGATTAGCCACGTAATCCGCGGCGAAGAATGGTTGCCGTCTGCTCCACTTCACATACTTCTTTACCAAGCCTTCGGCTGGGACTGCCCAGAATTTGCACACCTTCCACTTCTGCTTAGACCAGACGGAAACGGTAAACTCTCCAAGCGCGATGGTGACCGCCTTGGTTTTCCTGTTTTCCCAACCAACTGGACAACAGCTGAAGGTGAGCTCTATTCGGGTTACCGTGAAAACGGTTATTTACCTGAGGCATTTATCAATATGTTGGCTCTCTTAGGCTGGAATCCCGGAACAACACAAGAAATTTTTACGCTTGAAGAACTTGTTGAAGCATTTTCGCTAGAACGCGTGAGCAAGGCAGGCGCCAAGTTTGATCCGAACAAAACCAAATGGTTTCAACAACAATACTTGCGTGCGCTTTCAGATGAGCAACTTACAGCAACACTTATCTCACAACACAATTTAACCATTGCGCCAGAGCGTCTAGCCATAATCTGTGGACTCATGAAAGAACGCGCTACCTTCGCGCAAGACATCCTTTCAGAGGGCGCTTATTTGTTAGATACACCAAGCACTTTTGATGCCGAGACCATTCGCAAAAAATGGAAGCCAGAAACTACTGCCTTCATGCAAGAGTGGAAACAAATTTTAACCGATTTAGCAGACTTTTCGGCAGCATCAATAGAGAATGCCTTCAAGGCCTTTTTAGAGGCAAAACAGGTCGGAATTGGGGCCGTTTTATTGCCTTATCGCCTCACCTTGACAGGTGTGGGGGCTGGCCCAGGAATGTTTGATGTTTCTGCATTTTTAGGCAAAGAAGAGGTCTTGAGCCGCATTGACCAAGGATTGAAAGCAATCGAAAGCATCTTGAATGAAACAGCAAATTGAAGTTAACGGTATTCAGCTCTATGCTTATCACGGCTGCCTAGAGGAAGAAGGGCGCGTAGGTGGGCATTATGTGGTGGATATCTGCATGACTACTAACTTTAGCGCTGCGGCACTCTCTGATGATTTAAGCCAAACCATCGACTACGTAGATGTCAACCGCATTGTCACCGAAGAAATGGCGATTCGTTCTAAGCTCATTGAGCACGTTGGTCATCGAATTAGTCAACGCATTCACCGAGAATTAATAGGTATAGACAAATTAAAGGTTAAAATCACCAAGATTTGCCCCCCAATTAACGGAGATGTTAGAAATGTTGCCATCAGCATCAAATCATCGTCTCAAGATTTTATTGAGCTCGCCTAGCGCTTTTCAAGATATTCAATCAGCTTTGACAAAGCCCGAGCGCGGTGGCTATACTGATTTTTTTCTGTAAGTTCCATTTCTGCAAAGGACCTATCTAATCCTTCTGGGCAAAAAATTGGATCATAACCAAAGCCTTTAGTTCCTTTGGCCTCCTTCGCTATTTCACCCATAACAAGCCCAGTGAATTGTTCAAAAACTCCTTCAGTACGATAGGTAATGACCGTTTTAAATTGAGCAGAACGGTCATTATGGGGTTTTAAGTTTTCTTGTAATTTTTGCATGTTTGCTTCATCAGATCTTCCTTCACCCGCATAGCGCGCCGAATGAACCCCAGGAGCACCATCAAGCGCATTGACCTCTAATCCTGTATCATCAGCAAAACATGGCACTCCATATTTCTCATAAACCCAGTTGGCTTTAAAAGCAGAATTGCCTTCAATTGTAGGTTCATCCTCGGGGATTGCCTCCGTTTGACCAAGGTCATGCAAATTCAACAAGCTGATATGGGCTGGTAAAAGCGCTCGTATTTCTTCTGTCTTTTTGTGATTGTGGCTAGCAAAAATTATTTTCATAACTAAAAATAAGAAATATAAGCAAGGTGGATTTTACCCGATGAAAATTGATATGGCTGCCCCTGAAAGGCGCCCAAAGCATAATTGAGTTTGAATAGACCTTTGTCTGAACCTATTGCCAGACCCAAACCAATTGCACTCACCCATTCTATCGGCGCGCTCAGTGTTTGATTTGAAAAAGCAGCCCAATCCGTGAAAAGGGATGCATAGGCAAATTCATCTAGTAAGAAACGGTATTCGAGTCCTGCAACTGCAAAACTCGAGGCGAAAAAAGCTTCTTCGTCAAATCCACGCATCCGTTCTAAACCACCAAAGCGATATAATTCATTTCTAAAAAGTGAATCAGAAGAAATGTGCCCTAATTGCTGCTGAAAAAGTAAGGTGTGTCTTTTGGCCAACGGGACAAATTGCTGTTGTTGAATTTCTAAACGCCAAGTAAGGTGTGCCTGTGTTACTTTTTTTGTTCCAACTAAAAATTGCCCATAAAATACTTGACCTTTGGTCGGATTAAACCAATTGTTTAAGGTTCTCCTTTGCAAGGCAAGTCCATAGGATAAATTGCGAAAATTTGCTACTTGGAAATTGGGGGTATTAGACAAATTACTAGAGCGCCAAAAATCGAGTAGCCCAAGTATTTGCCATGCTTGTGGCAACTGATACTGTACCCCCACCTGTGATTTAAATTCAATAAAGGTGGTATCTCTTTTATACATTTTTAGGC
Organism: Bacteroidota bacterium; assembly: GCA_041176605.1. Lineage (GTDB taxonomy): Bacteria > Bacteroidota > Bacteroidia > Flavobacteriales_D > Crocinitomicaceae > UBA952. The sequence goes on along the minus strand of JBEDCS010000121.1, from coordinate 1,890 downwards.
CTGTTTGGAGTCCGTAGGCAGAACTTGCAATGTAGGGCCAATTCAATTGAACCTGCAATAATTGCACTTGTGGCGCTATACTTCTCCAGTTCAAGAAAAGCTTTTCGTTCTTTTGCCAGGTATTTTGCAAATTAATTTGAAGTTCACCAACAAGCGCATTTTTTTGAGTCAAAGGGTTGGGCTGAAGGCCAACAATACCCGTTGCTGAACTGGACTTTATTCTTTCCAAATAAATGTAGATATCGGCCTGACCCTCCTGGACCAACCATTCCGGCTCCCTCATTAACTTAAAGCCACTTTGATTAGAAAGGCTGCTCCGGATTTGCTTGAGTTGTTCAATTGAAAATGCTGCACCTGAATCTAGACGCAATAACTGCGCTATAACTTTGGGCTGAATAATACCCTCTGGCTTGACGATGATGCGCCCGATAATAATGGGTGGTCCTGGATCAATTTGTAGCTGAAATTTAGGCTGATCAGCTGAAATAGACGTGAGCGAAATCTTGACAAAAGGAAAACCATTATTGAGGTAATAGGACAAACTATCTGTAACAAGGTTTTCAAAGTCCTTGGGTTCTATTTTTTGAACCGAGTTATGCTGTTGAAGCTCTAAATAATCAAATCTTTTACCCGCAAAAAATTCAACAACTTGATTAGAGTCTGGTTGTTGAATCATTTTTGCTTCAAATAAAAAGTAACCCAAACCATAGGCAGCCACTTGAATTTTACTTGCGTAGACCGGCCATTCTTTTTCTTGTATATCTTGGGGGATACTTTGTGTGATTTTTTTTAATTCTTGGGGGAAATCGTTTGAGAAAACAAAATATGGTTGCGCCTCAACAGTAAATTGATAAGCTAGGAAAATTGTAAAGAAAATACGTAACCGAACGCTCATTGTTCAATTTTAAACGACGTAATTTTTGAAAAATTGTAACTTTGCAAAACGTCTTCCGTTAAAGAAGCAACAACAACAAAACAAACACCATGAAATCAAAATCTACATTTATCGTTGCAGCACTATTTGCTGTTTTATTTTTAGCTTCATGCGGTGCAGGTCGCAAAGCGAGCTGTGATGCATACGGAAGCGTTCAACAAACAGAACAAAACGCTGACTTAGCTACAAGATAAGCAATTATTACAACGAGAGGCGCTGAATATGCACGGCCATTTGGTTTTGTATATTCAGCGCTTCTTTTTTTGCAGCAACCGCAAAATCTTCACCGGCTGAAGCATAGATTATAGCCCGTGACGAATTGACCAACAAGCCCAACTCTGCATTGGCACCATATTGAACTACCTCATCTAAGTCTCCTCCTTGTGCGCCCACTCCAGGCACCAAAAAGAAGTAATCCGGAACCAGAGCCCTAACTTTTGCAATATCCTGAGCGCGTGTTGCCCCTACTACATACATAAGTTGCTCTGGACTTCCCCATTGTGCAGATTTCTTCAAAACTTGCTCGTAGAGTGGGACAGTATTTTCAGCAGCTAACTGAAAATCTTTAGCACCTTCATTTGAGGTGAGGGCTAATAATACCACCCACTTATTTTCAAAAGCCAAGAACGGAAGCACAGAATCTGAACCCATATAGGGTGCCACAGTAACTGCATCTGCGTTCATGTGCTCAAAAAATGTTTTGGCATAATAACTTGACGTATTGCCTATGTCTCCGCGTTTGGCATCGGCAATAACCATACATTCTTTCGGAATATAGGCAATCGTTTTTCTCAATGCTTCCCAGCCGGCAGCTCCATGACATTCAAAAAAAGCAGTATTTGGTTTGAAAGCTACGGCATATGGATGCGTAGCATCGATGATGGCTTTGCAAAATTCAAATAAGGGCTCTTCTGTAGCCAAAAGATGCGGCGGGATTTTATTCAAATCAGGATCTA
>JBEDCS010000120.1:0-31115 GCA_041176605.1 Bacteroidota bacterium | reverse complement strand
TTCGGAAATTGTTGTTTGAGCATGAGGGGTTCGTCTCCAACTTCTTGCGCTTTTGAAGTTATAAAAACCTCTCTAAATCCTTTACTCTGACGACCATATCCCCTGCTGAGTACCTGGATATCTGATTTATTTTGGAGAAATTCAATGAGGTAAGCTATATGCGGCGATTTACCCGTACCACCAACTTCCAAATTACCAATGCAAATTGACTTCCCAGAAATAGGTTGACTTTTAAAAAGCCCAATGTCAAAACAAAAATTCCTAAGCCAGACTACCAAGCCATAAATGATCGCTATCGGATATAGTACTGGCTTTAATTTCATTATTGGCTATGATAATCGGAGAATTCTTGTTCGTCGGCGTAATAGAAAATGCGAACTTGAGCTGTATCGTTTAAAAAATCTATTTTACCCACCTCGACACGGTTGATGACTAAACCGGTACGCTTTTCTAGATCCGCTTTAAGTAAATCGCGTTGCTCTGGTTTGATGAGGTCGATGCGCTCGTAATTGATTGTTTTTCTAGTCTCGTGCTTCATCAACCAAAGATTTTCAAGAATGAAAGTGACCAATAAAACAGTTACGTTGATGACAGTTACTTCTGAAATACTTAATTCGTTGGATGCCAATGCATTGACTACGCTAATGCCGATGACCATGAAGAGGTAGGTCATTTCTTTGATCTCAATGGCATCTGTGCGGTAACGGATGATGCCAAAAATGGCGAACAAACCAAGCCCCATACCTGTGTCGATATCCATCTGCATCAGACCGAAGCAAAGGAAAAAGGTAATGATCCCGATTAGGAAATAGGTAAAGAGGTAATCCTTTCTTTTCGTTTTTGTGTAATACAAAAACCGAATGAGGATAGTCAAGAAAAATAAATTGATTCCTAAACGAATGAGTAGGGCATAAAAGTCATTGCTGAACCAGGTGATGGTATTTGGATCGAGCACTTTCTTGAGGGGTAGGAATAATAAAAGGTCAATGAGCATGGTTGATTTTATTTAAAAATAGTAGCTTTTTTTTGAATCGATTGAATTTCAACACCTCTTCACCATAGATTTCCACACTGCCAATACAGTATTTCGAGAGTCTGTAAGGTCTGATGCGTTCTTTTTTCATGAGCTGATAGAAGGGCGAATTGCGATCGAGTTGTTCTTGTTTGAGTTCTGCAATGATGAGCTGCTCAAAATCGCGGCGAACCTCACCCATGTGAAAGTGGATATTGAAATCAAGTGTAAGTCTTTCTTTGCTTTTTTTCGATACCAAAGTAATGCGCTGGAATGAATTCCACATCGTGGGTCTTAAATTGGTGTTTTCTGAAAGTTGACGCTCGAGGAAGTCGCGCTCTTTTTCTTCGGTGAGTTCATTGAAATCGTTGGTCAAGATCCGGCGTTTGTCGGTGCGTCCTTTGATTTTGTGTTTGATTTCTAAGAAGTGAATGTTGGATTCAACGTATTTGCGAATACGCACCTTGTAGCGGTCGGCTTTACCGTTGTGATGGTCTCTAAAAAAGGAGAATTTTTCATCATCAAAATACAAGGATTCGTAGTGGGGAAGCATTGTTCCTTCTACTTTTAAAGCACGGTAGTCCTGTGCCAAAATTGGAATGAAGCGCAGTAAATCATCTTGTCGAAAGGCGAATTTAGTATCGATGCGATTCATTAAATTCACATCGGCCATTTCGCGGAGGTCTATCGGTTCAAAGTGCTTAATTTCTTGTGCTATACTGCTCATCTCTCTTGGCCAAAAATAACAATTTCTTCGCTGTTTGTTTACATTTGTGTTATGAAGTCCAAAATACTACTCTTAGGTGCTGGTGAACTCGGTAAGGAGTTTGTGATTGCAGCACAGCGTTATGGTCAAACAATTATTGCGGTTGATAGTTACCCCGGCGCACCAGCCATGCAAGTGGCAGATGGTTATGAGGTCATTAATATGTTAGACGGAGCAGCCCTCGATATGGTTGTAGCCAAACACCAACCAGACCTGATTGTACCTGAAATTGAAGCCATTAGAACTGAGCAATTTTATAATTACGAGGCACAAGGAATTCAAGTAGTTCCGAGTGCAAAGGCAGCAAATTATACCATGAATCGCAAAGCCATACGCGATTTAGCTGCCAAAGATTTAGGCGTCAGAACCGCACCTTATCAATATGCTACAACCCTTGAAGAACTTCAGGCAGGTGTGTCATTTTGTGGCTTGCCATGTGTAGTAAAACCACTCATGTCTAGTTCTGGAAAAGGGCAATCTGTTATCAAAACTGAAGCCGATATTGAACGCGCTTGGAATTATGCCATGGAAGGTTCTAGGGGCGATCTCAAAGAAGTCATTGTAGAAGGATTTATCAATTTTGATTACGAAATCACGCTGTTGACAGTTACTCAAAAAAATGGTCCTACCTTATTTTGCCCACCAATTGGACACCGTCAAGAACGCGGCGATTATCAGGAAAGTTGGCAACCCATGCCGATGGATCCTGCGCACCTTACTGAAGCGCAGGCTATGGCTGCAAAAGTAACGGCAGCGCTGGGTGGCGCCGGTATTTGGGGTGTCGAATTTTTCATCACAAAAGAGGGCGCTTATTTTTCAGAATTGTCGCCAAGACCACACGACACCGGTATGGTTACACTTGCGGGCACGCAAAATCTCAACGAATTTGAATTGCATGCCAGAGCTGTTCTAGGATTGCCAATACCATCTATAGAATTAAAGCAAAACGGAGCAAGTGCCGTTGTATTAGCTGCAAACGAAAGTGCAGATGCGCCCAATTTTATGGGTGTAGATCAAGTGCTTTTAGATCCACAAGCAGAGGTGCGTATTTTTGGGAAGCCAAACACAAGACCTTATCGCCGCATGGCGGTTGCCCTCGCATTTGGTCAAGAACCTGTAGCTGAAATTGTAGAAAGGGCAAAAGCACATGCAGCATCCATCAAATTGTGTTAATTTCAATCGGTAAAAATGCATTTTTCAATTCAATTTTATTCAATGAAGATGAGCAACAAGTTTTTTCTTTCTTTACTATTAGTGGCATTGCCTTTTTTCTCAAAGGCGCTAGAGCTGACTTATCATTTGTCCATGCCACAACCGAATTCGCATTATTTTTCTGTGAAAATTGATGTAAAGGGCAATACGGCAAATGTTCAAGAATTTAAATTACCAGTCTGGACGCCAGGTTCTTATTTAGTGAGAGAATTTTCAAAAAATCTCAATCAAGTAAAGGCAATTGTAACGGGCGCAAAGGAATTGACTGTTGTCAAAAAAACCAAAAACGCTTGGGAGGTGGAGTGCGCAGGACAAGAGAACTTTACCATTTTTTATGAAGTGTATGCTTTTGAGCTTTCCGTTCGAACCCCCTATTTAGATAATACGCATGGTTTCGTGCCCGGGGCAGGTGTTTTTATGTACTCCGAGGCCACCAAAAATCAGCAGGGAACTTTAAAAGTTTATCCGCACGCTAGTTTCAAGAAAGTAAGTACAGCATTGAATTCAATCGATTATAAAACAGAGCCTGGCTGCTTTGCTTTTGTATTTGAAAATTATGACCAGCTGGTCGATTGCCCTATTGAAATTGGTAATCAACAAGAATTTGATTTCATGGCGGCGGGTGTCAGACACAGAGTAGCGATGTACGGAGAGGCTAATTATAATGTGGCACAATTACAGCAAGACATGGCGAAGGTTGTACAAGCTGCAACCAACGTATTTGGTAGCAACCCGAATCAAGATTACCTGTTTATTGTGCATAATGTGACGGATGGTCAAGGGGGCTTGGAACACAAGAATAGTTGTGTGTTAAGTGTCAACAGATGGTCTTACGCTGGTTCAAACTATATCGGGTTCATCAATTTAGTGGCACACGAATATTTTCATCTTTGGAACGTAAAGCGCATCAGGCCCATTGAATTAGGTCCGTTTAACTACGATCAAGAATGCTATACTTCATTGCTGTGGGTGATGGAAGGGATTACATCCTATTACGATGAACTTTTGCTCAGAAGAGCTGGTTTTTATACCGCAGAAGAATTTATTGCCAAAATGCAATCCCAAATCAATTATGTGGAGGGTTCTCCGGGTTCAAGAGTACAGCCCGTAGCGCATGCTAGTTTTGATGCCTGGATCAAAGCGTATCGCCCCAACGAGAATTCTAGTAATACAACCATGACTTATTATTCAAGAGGAGCAGTGTTAGGAGCGGTGCTCGATGCTTATCTCATTCAAAAATCAAATAAAAAGAAGAGTTTAGATGGCTTTATGCAAGTGCTCTATACGAAGTATGCCCTTGGTTTACAGCGCGGTTTTACCGAAGCAGAATTCGAACAAGAATTGAGTTCTTATTGTGGCGAAGACATGAAAGCTTTTTTTGCAAATTACGTCAATGGTACTCAAATAATCCCTTATCAAAAATATTTTGAACCTATGGGATTAACCGTCAAAGACCTGACTTCAAGCCAAACTAGTATTGGTGCTGCTTTTGACGGAAACGAAATCGTAAAAGTCAAATCGGTAAGGCGTGCGAGTGCGGCTGAAGACGCTGGTTTAAGTGTTGGAGATGAGGTCCTGATTTGTGATGGATACAGAGTTGATAAAGGAATGTTAGAGGGCATGTTAAATAGTTTGGCTCCCGGAGAATCTATGAGCTTAACCGTGGCCCGCGATGAAAAAGTATATCAGCTCAAATTTGTCATGAAGACTTATACCAAACCTCAATTTTCAATACAAATAAAAGATGCCAATGCGCCCTTACTTACTTATTGGTTACGTTAGTTTTTTTGCTTTTGCGTTCCAACTGAGTGCGCAAAATTATAAAAACATACAAATCCCACCGGTTTCTTCAAAGTATCCATTCAATGAATGTGAGCCGTCGATTGCCATCAATCCATTAAACCCGGATGAAATTGCTGCGGGTACTGTTTTAACGGGCTATCATTTTTCAACAGATGGTGGTCAGTCATGGAAAACTAAAGCATTGGAAAGCCCGTATGGCGTTTATGGAGACCCTGTTTTGCAATACGATGCACTCGGAAGATTGTATTATTTCCACCTGAGCGATTACAAAAAATCGAGTCATTTGGACCGCATTGTTTGTCAATATTCCGATCAAATCGATGGAAAGTTTAGTAAAGGATCTTTTCCAGCACCAAACGGCACAAAAGTACAAGACAAGCATTGGATGACTATCGACCCGAAAACTCACGCCATCTACATGACCTGGACTCAATTTGACGCCTATGACTCCGCTGATCCTAAGGATACCTCCATTATTGTTTTTTCGAAGTCAACTGATCGCGGTGTAACTTGGTCTAATCCCGTGAGGATTTCAAAATTTGGTGGCGATTGTCTGGACGGAGATAATACAGTTGAAGGGGCCGTACCTGCGTTAGGCGCCAATGGTGAAATTTTTGTTTGTTGGACGGGTCCGCGAGGCATCATGTTTCAATGCTCAAAAGATGGGGGGCTTACTTGGTTGCCCGAAGAAAAAAAGCTATCCGATCATATCGGAGGATGGGACATCGAAATCCCTGGAATATACCGCGCTAATGGCTTGCCTTTTTTGATGGCAGACATGAGTGGTGGCCTAAGAAATGGCACCATTTACCTCAATTGGTGTGACCAGCGCAATGGCGCCAACGACACAGACGTATGGCTCATGAGTTCTACGGATGGCGGAGCTACATGGTCTGAAGCCAAACGCGTCAATCAAGATGCACCCGGAAAACACCAATTCTTGACCTCAATGGCCATCGATCAAAAAAATGGTGACCTACATTTTGTTTATTATGACCGCAGACGATTCAATACGAACAGTACAGATGTTATTTGGGCAAAAAGTTCAGATGGGGGGGCGAATTTTACCGAACAAATTATTTCCAACCGACCATTTTTACCCGATGCACGCGTTTTCTTCGGTGATTATCTTGGTATTGCTGCTTTTGATGGAAGAGTGAGACCCATTTGGCCACGCATGGACAACGGACAAATCACACTCTGGACAGCATTGATTGATCCCAAATGAGTCAAATCCAAATAGACGAAAGTTGGCGTGCTGCCTTGTCCGAAGAATTTGAAAAGCCCTATTTCACAGCGCTCATTCAAAAGGTCAAAGCGGCTTATCAGGCCAAACCACAGCAAATTTTTCCAAAAGGTGCTCAGATTTTTAGGGCTTTTGATGCTTGTCCTTTTGATCAAGTCAAAGTCGTCATATTAGGCCAAGATCCCTATCCAACAAAAGGCCATGCGCATGGCTTGTGTTTTTCAGTAGAACCAGATGTACGGCCTTTGCCGAAGAGTTTACTCAATATTTTTAAGGAATTACAAACCGATATTGGAAAGCCTATTGCTGAGCACGGCAATCTTATTGCTTGGGCCCAACAAGGAGTTTTACTACTCAATAGTGTGCTCACCGTTGAAGAGGGTTTAGCTGATAGCCATAAAAATTTTGGCTGGGAAACCTTTACCGATGCTGTCATTGCACAAATTAATGATCAAAAAAGCAATGTGGTATTCATTTTATGGGGTGCTAAAGCAGCAGCTAAGGCAAGCATTGTTGACAACAGCAAACACCTCATTTTAAAAGCGGTACATCCTTCACCACTTGCGGCGCATCGGGGTTTTTTTGGCTGCCGACATTTTAGTAAAACAAATGCCTTTTTGCGCATGACCCAACAACAAGAAATTCAATGGTAATTGCTTACCTTTGTCTTGATGATTCAAAATGACTTATTTCTCAGAGCGCATAGAGGTGAAGCCATCGAGCGCTATCCAGTGTGGCTAATGCGTCAGGCAGGCCGAATTCTACCAGAATACCGTGCAGTTCGTTCCAAATTATCGGGCTTTAAAGAATTGGTTGAAACACCAGAATTTGCAACCGAAGTAACGATACAACCTGTAGATCTACTCAATGTAGATGCGGCTATCATTTTTTCTGACATTTTAGTAGTACCTGAGGCAATGGGCTTGCCTTATCAAATGATAGAGCAAAAAGGCCCGTGGTTTGAAAATACCATTCGTTCTCAGCAAGAATTCGATCGCCTTGATCAGCAAATTGATGTACAAGAAAGATTATGGTACGTTTTTGAAGCACTCAAACAAACCAAAGCGGCACTCAATGGCCGCGTTCCGCTAATTGGTTTTGCAGGGGCTCCCTGGACCATCTTGTGTTATATGGTAGAGGGTAAGGGTTCCAAAACATTCAGTGAATCCCGAAAGTTTTTATATACCCAGCCCGAACTTGCACATCGCTTGTTGCAACGCATCACAGACGTGACCATCGCTTACTTGAAAGGTCAGGTTGCAGCAGGTGCAGATGCCCTTCAACTTTTTGATTCCTGGGCAGGCATTCTTGGAGATGCACAATACAACGAATTCGGGATCAAATACATTCGTCAGATTTGCGAGGCCTTCCCAAACACACCCTTAACCGTTTTCTCGAAAGGAGCCATTGGATCTTTGCCGGTTTTGTCCCAATTACCTTGTACTACTCTTGGTCTTGACTGGAACATGGATGTAAGTGTGGCACGTAATTTGGTTCAAGAAAACATGACTTTACAAGGAAATCTAGACCCTTGTGTACTCTACGGATCTCCACAAATCATCGAGGCCGAGACCAAAAAAATGCTGAAATCCTTTAAAAGTCAAAGACATATTGTAAATTTGGGTCACGGGGTATACCCAGATATTGACCCAGAAATGGTCAAAGTATTTATTCATACCGTTCAAAACTATGAAATTTAAAACTGCAAACATGACAAAATGGGCACTATGCTTCGGCTTCGCCACTTTAGCCAATTTCTCCCAAGCTCAAGAGGCATTCAAGGAGATAAAAATTGGTTTTGAAAGCGCTGCCAAAGAAGTCACAGAATTACAAAGCATCGAATTAGCTGGAGGCGAAATCGTATCGCCAACACTCATCAAAGCAGACTTATTTTCAAAACAAGCAGCTACCGGTGATGTCAGTATTCCGGCAAATATCTACGGCTCAGAAGAGCCAACAACAGAAGATGGAGGAGAGGTCTATGCTGGAATTGTCGCATACAAACCAGGTAAACAAGCTTCTGAGCGTTCATACATTACCATTCCGATCGCTAAAAAAGGGAAATCAGGTCTTACCAAAGGCATGACTTACTGTGTTGAGTATTCCATTTCTTTGAGCGAGTCCTCTAAATTTGCTTGTAACAATTTAGGTCTATATTTTACAGACAAAGCACCGGGCTCAGGGGAGTCTGAAGCCATTTATGCCGATGGCGACCACGTCGTTAAATCTGCTGTAAACGGCATTTACAACGGTTACTTTGGCTGGGACAAAGTATGTAATTTGTACGTAGCAAAAGGCGATGAAAAATTCATCACCATTGGTAATTTTGACCGCAATGAAAAAACGCAGTTTCAGGCCATGAAAAAGCCAAAAGATGCTGAAGCAGAAGCCTTGTTGCATGCCTATTATTTTGTGGACAACATCATCATCCGCCAAATTGACCCTAAAAAGCCAGAGCAGTGTGCTTGCTACAACAAGCGCCCGCCGAAAGTTGAAGATTCGTTTAGCACATTAGTATACGACAAAACACCTGAAGTCAATGAAAAAATGACACTCGATAAGAAGATTGCGGCTCAAACCATTTATTTCAGAGCGGGCAAATCTTCCCTAACAGAAAATGCACGCACAAACTTAGATTTTATCGTGGCACAAATGAATGCAAACCCAGCTTTAACAATCGAAATCATCGGACACAATGATGCACTTGAAAACAAAGCAGGCGAAGAAAATGAAATGTACAAAGGCATGGATTCACAGCGCATCGCTGCCGTGAAAAAATACCTCACAAGTCAAGGTGTTGCTGCAGAACGTTTATTAGCAGTTCCAATGTCAGATAAGTCTCAAAGTACTGAAGTTGCTGAAGACGACGACCAAGAAACCAAAGATGCGAAGAACCGCAGGGTTGAGTTCCGGGTCAAACTCTAAACCTTGATTCAATGAAATAAAAAAACCGCAGTAACTACTGCGGTTTTTTTTTGTTTCAAAGGGTTTGACTTTTGTTCAGCTGATGCCTTGCATCAGATATGACTTTTCAGAAAAGGGTAAAGGCGTTGGGTGGGTAGGCCCATGACATTAGTAAAGGAGCCTCTGATTTCAATCACGCCTACGTGACCAATCCATTCTTGGATGCCATAGCTCCCCGCTTTGTCAAAGGGTTGAAATTGATCGACGTAATAAATGATATCTTCGTTTTTAAGCTCCTGAAACCTGACCACCGTACAATCGATCAAATTGTGTTCGCCTTGGTTGTTCTTGAGCATTAAACCCGTATAAACTTCATGCTCTTTACCCGACAACAATTGTAACATTTCAATGGCTTCGTTTCGGCCTGAGGGTTTGCCTAAAACCTTTCCATCTAGATACACAATGGTATCTGCACACATCAGGGTTTCATCGGTTTCGATTTGCGCAAACAAAGCATCTATTTTCTTTTTACAGATAGACAATACGATTTCCTCTGGGCTCTGTTTCGGATCGAAAGATTCGTCGCAACTTGCTGTAAGTATACGAAATTCATAACCGAGCTTACTCAGTAGCTCTTTTCTTCTTGGTGAGGCAGAACCTAAGACAAGTTTCATATTAGAAATATAAGGTAAGTAAACCTAATGGAATGGCAATTTTATAATGGAAAAGCAACCATTTACTCGCTTTTTCGGGCTGTAGTGCAAACCAAATTAACTGACTTGCAAATAAAATGGCTAAGCCCCCTAATGTTACCGCAGCAAAAGTACTGGGCATGGTGAAAGCACCAAATAGCTTGAGTACAATAAAAAGAAATGCCGGAAACTGCAATGTGATCAATGCCAGCCAAGTAGCTTTTTTCGCACCTATTTTACGCGGTATCGTATTGGCATTGAGCAATTCATCACCGGGCATATCATGGACATCCTTTAAAATTTCACGACTCAGTGTGACAAGAAATGCACAAACAGCCAGAAATTGAGCGTAGTGATAATTGAGATACGTAGACCAAGTTTTTTCGAGATATGGTGAATAGGCTTGGTCAGATTCATTTAATATTTGAAAATACCAAGTACTCAGAAAAATCACAAGAGCTGGTAATACAGCTAATACGACTGAGCCTAATAGGAGCTTTCGTTTCCATGAAACACTATAAAACCAAAGTAGATTAATACTCACCAAATGAATGAATACAAAGAGCAGCGAATGATTACTCCAAGATAAATAAATGGCGATACCGAATGCGACGATATTCAACAACCAATGACCGAGTATGGCCCATCTTTTTTGTAGATATTTAGTCAGGACCAATTCTTCGGGCTTGTTGATGCGGTCTGCCTTGAGGTCAAAATAGTCGTTGATGAGGTGTCCGGCAGCAGCGATGATGAGCGTTGAAAAAATGAGCAAACCATAATGTATCGAATTGAAGTCGATGACTTCGTAGGGATGATGTTTTCTAAGGTGAAAGGCCACACCAATCATTGTCAAAAGTATGACGACAAGGTTTTTTACCCTAATTAACTTTAAAAATGGGATCATGGTATAATTGTATAAGTGGTTCGTCTATTTTTTTGATGTGCCGCAGCTTTTTGGGCCTCTGAGTTGAGGGCTGTAATTTCTGAATCGGATATAACGGGTTGTTTGGACCCAAAACCTTTATAGCTGATGCGATTGGCTGCGATGCCTTCTTGAAGAAGGAACTGATAAACGGCCATGGCACGCTGTTCGGATAAGAGGAGATTTTTCTGAGCATCACCTTGGCTATCCGTATGTCCTTGAACTTCAATTTTTAAAGTAGGATTTGCTTTTAAATAGGCGGTTAAATTCAATAATTCAAGTCTTGATTCAGGTCTTAACGTTGCCTTAGCTAAGTCAAAGAATACATTGTTGAGGACATTTTCAGCTTTAGAGTTGATTGGATTCATTGGCATGTCCAAATGATAACTTTGCGCATTTTCTCGTTGCGTTAAGTCAAAGTTTAATGAGAAAGGCAGATATCCTTCCTTATTCACCAAGACCGCATAGCTTTGATTCACAGGTAAGGGCAAAACAATTTTACCATCTTGCAAATCGGTTTGCCCGAAAAACACTTCTTTTCCTGTGACCAGATTGGTTAATTGTACCGTTGCTTGAAGTTTTTTGCCAGTACTTGCATCGAAAGCCAAGCCCTCAAAGTAAAAAGTTTGGGTAGCTTGCAAAGCTTCTGGAAGTTCAAACCAATAGATGTCTAAACTACCATAGCCGCCTGCTCTGTCTGAAGCAAAAAATGCGATACCTCCTTGTGCCGAAACAAGCAATGAATTTTCATCGAATCTTGTATTGATCGGATAACCTAAATTGACGGGTTTCGACCATTGGCCATTATCGTTGAGCTGGCTCACAAATAAATCTGAACCACCTAGCCCAACATGACCTCTTGATGCGAAATATAAGGTTTTGCCGTCCGGATGAATTTGTACAGATTCTTCGTTTTGAGACGAATTGATGGTGTTGGATAACCTCGTAGCTTCAGACCAATAGCCATTACTTTGCAGCTGGGACACATAGATATCTGAATTAGACCGGCCTTCTCGACTTCTGATGGCACGAATGAAATAAAGGGTTTTACCATCCGCACTGAGTGACGGTTGTGTTTCCCAATTGGATGTATTTACAGCTCCAGGAAGATTGATAGGATTGGTCCATTGGTTGCCAATTTTTTCGGTTATGAATAAGTCGCAGGATCCTTTGCCAGTTCGGTTGGCACCATAATTTACACCGGTGTTATCGGTACAAGCTACAAAAATGATTTTTTTTCCATCACCGGAAATAGTAGGGGCGCCTTCATTCCAAGATGTATTGATGTTGGGAGGCATGGCTTTTGCCTCAGACCATGCACTTGTTTTTTCATTGAATTTGGACACATAAAAATCTTCTTGCTCATCTTCAGGTTGGCTCATTGGAAGGCGCCGCGTAAAGAGTAATTGTTGACCGTCAACAGTGAGGGTTGGATAATATTCAGGTAAAATCGTATTGACGCCTTCACCGGCATTGACAGGTTTGAATTCAACAGGCTGCGCTAGGGCTTGAATGGAGAATTCGGCACATGCTCGCATTTGATAGGCTTGATTGACCAAATTTTCCTTGGCATTAGGATTTTGAATGAATCGATTGATATTTTGAAGTGCTTCAGTATATTCACCTACACTCATCAGACAGGCTGCTAAATAAAAATAAGTACTGCCACTGATGCTATGACTTGGGTCTATAGAAAGTGCTTTTTGATAGTATTTTGCGGCCTCGGCGTATTTACGCTCGTAATCTAGGAATTCTGCTTTGAGCAAGGCCGCTTCCCAAAAGTTAGAATCTTTAGCCAAGGCTTGGTCGAGCAGAGAGATGCCAGCATCGTAGTTTAAAGCAAAAGTATGTGGATTTCTTTGTGCTGTTGGTGCTTGTTGGGCCTCCTCGAAAAGTTTGATGGCCTTTTTGCTTTGCGTTGAATAAGGGAAGGGCGCTTGGGCACAAGCACTTAGAGGGAGAACAAGAAGTAAGGTAAATAGGAGGAAAAGCCTCATGGAATCTGCATATATTTATGCGATTGTAACGAGATTTTCCACTTTTTGTTGCGTTTGATATAATCTATAATGAGGGGCAAGAAGCGATCTTGCTTTTCCCATTCTGTCTGGAGGTATAATTTACAATTTGGACCGACCTTTTGTGCATGCGTTTCAGCCCATTCGAAATCGGAAGGATGTGCAATCACAACCTTGAGTTCATTGGCCAGTAGATAGGCATCTTCGATGGGTTGTTTGAATTTTTTTGGTGAAAAGCAATACCAATCAATTTGACCCATGAGCGGGTTTACACCTGCTGTTTCTAGGGCAATTTCATAGCCAGCTGCATGAAGCGCCTGTGTCAATTCTGAGAGGTTGTGCATGGTTGGCTCACCTCCGGTAATGACTACAAAATCGGTTGGGGTTTGCCCTATGGCTGAAATAATTTGTTGAATGGTAAGGTATTGGTCTTGATGGATGGTCCAGCTTTCTTTGACATCGCACCATACACAACCGACATCACAACCAGCCAAGCGCACAAAATAGGCAGCTCTACCTCCATGATACCCTTCGCCTTGTAAGGTGTAAAAGTGTTCCATGACGGGTAACTGTGTAGTTTGTGACATGGTGCAAAGTTAGGTATTTAGTCGCAGACTAATTCGTAGCGCAGCCAATTCATGGCGCACAATACGGTCATATCTAAATTTCGTTGGCGGTTATCGCCAAAGCGGAAACTCTTGGCAATAGTGCCTTTTGGTCCACTTAGGCCAACCCAAACTAGACCTACTGGTTTATCGGGAGTGCCGCCTGTTGGCCCTGCAACGCCAGTTGTGGATAAGCAATAATCTACGCCAAGAATACGCCTTCCATTTGCGGCCATTTCTTTGGCAACTTGCTCGCTCACGGCACCATTTTGTGCTAAGGATGTAATTGAAACCTCGGCAATGCGGTGTTTGAGTTCATTTGAGTAGGTGAGCAGCGCGCCTTGATAATAGGCAGACGCACCAGGGATTGAGGCTATTGAGTTTGCGAGTTGCCCGGCCGTGCAGCTCTCTACTGTGCCGATAGATGCATTTTTTTTGAGCAGTAAAGCACCTAGCACAGCTTCGAGGGTTTGATCCCCTTCTCCAAAAATAGCTTCAGGAAGCCTTTCTTGAAGTTCTTTAAAAAATACTGAAATGAGGACTTCCTCTTCTTTGCCTTTAAACGAGGTGAGTCTGAGCTTTACAAGACCTGGTGACGGAAGATATGCTAGTCCTAGGCCTGCTTTGCGCACGCGGTCTTCCCAATCATTAATTAGTTCGGCCAGAAAAGACTCTCCGATACCTTGTGTGAGTATGGTTCGGTGATAAAGCGAACTTTTACCGAAGCGCTGCTCAAGCAGCGGGAAAGCTTCTTCGGTCATGATGGTTTTCATTTCATAAGGAACACCTGGTAAAGCAATGAAAATGGTTTGATTTTTTTCAAACCACATGCCAGCAGCTGTGCCGAGTCTGTTTTTCAATATATCGGCACCAATGGGCAAAGCGGCCTGTTGGGTATTGACCTCCAGCATGGGTTTGTTCCTGCTTTCAAAAAACGCAACAATTTGTGCTAACGTAGGTTCGTGAATGGCTAATTCTGTATGAAAATAGGCAGCTAAAGTATGCTTGGTAAGGTCGTCTTTTGTAGGTCCGAGACCGCCTGTAATGATGACGCAATCTGTGTCTGGCAAGAGTGCATCTAGGGTATCTGTGATTTGTTTTGGATCATCAGCAATAGACAGCGTTCTAGCGATTTGATAACCCCTTTGACTGAGCTCTTGCCCGAGCCAAGAAGCATTTGTATTAATGGTTTGCCCAATGAGGAGTTCGTCACCAATTGCAATGATTTCAACTTTCATGTTTTACAAATTTTGCAATCGATTCGATGTGCCCGGTATGTGGAAATTGATCTGCTAAGGCGTATTTTTCAAGTTGATAACCTGCCATGGCAAGGGTGTTGGCATCACGGGCTTGGGTTGCAGGATTACAGCTGATGTAAACAATGCTTTGAGCGCCTAATGCGAGTACTTTTTGCAGTGTTTTTGGTGCAATGCCAGCTCTTGGAGGGTCTAGCATGATGCGCTTGATTTTACCTTGAAATGCTGGATACTCTTTGAGGAACTTACCGACATCGGCTGCAAAAAATTCAACACTATCAATTTGATTTTTAAGCGCATTTTCTTTGGCATCTGAAATGGCTTTTTCAACGATATCTACACCAATGATGCGGACCTTCGGGTTGCGCTTGGCCATAAGCTGTGCGATGGTGCCGGTTCCGCAGAATAAATCCATGGCGATATCTCCGTCTTCAAAAGGCTCGTCAAATAAGTAGTCGAGCGCTTTGGCATAAAGTAATTCAGCACATGCCGGATTGGTCTGAAAAAAACTTTCCATCGAAATCTGGAAGCGTAAACCTGATAATTCTTCTTCAATGACAGGAGCACCATGCAAGAGGGTAGAGGATCCATTTTCAATTTTTGCGCGATCTGCGACATTGTCGTTAATTGTATGCCAAAGACCTGCTATGCGTCCGGGATGCAAGGCCAGTAGAAATTCTTTGAATGCGTTTAGGTCCAACGTTTCGAGACCTTCAGATGACGTAACCAGGTTGATGAGTAATTCATCCTTTAAAAATGATTTTCTGACCACGATATGTCTGAAGAAACCTTTTTTTTGTGGTGGATGCCAAGCGGGTAATTCGGTTTGTTTGAGGTAGAGGCGTAGCTCTTTTAGTTTGGATTCCCAGGCTTCGTCAAATAAACCACTAGGTTTGTTAAGGCTTTCAACCTTCCACCAAGTGCCTCTTCTTTTAAAGCCGAGTGCAAACGCGTCGTCTAGTTCTTGGCCAGTTTCAAGATCGTGTTCAATACAGGAGAAGCTGTATTCCATCTTGTTGCGGTAGTGGTAGTGTTCGGGTGATGAAATAAAAACATCAAATTTTTCAGGGCTATCGCGCAAGCCACTGAGGCGCGAGAAAGTTTCGAGTGTGCTTTCTTGCTTGTATTTTTCTTGAATGGCAATCGGAACATGAATATAAGGCCCGCCCGATATTTCTTGAAACTGATTGCTTTGTTCGTCTGCAGAACGCTCGATTACTTCAAGTAATTTGGCTTCTGCAAAGTTCTTGCGTTTGGTTTCTATCTTTGCTCGAACCGTTTGTCCGGGAAAAGCATTGTCTATAAAAATGGTAAAATGTTGGTCATTCTCTTGCAATCTTGCAATACCTCTTCCACCAAATGCGTAGGCAGTGATAAGAAGGGTGAGTTCTTGTCCACGATGAATCATATCATGCCGCGAATAACGCCGTTTTCTGAGTTTTGAATAAAATGGGTAATTTCTGTCAGGAGTTCTGATTCAGCCGCTGTTTCTAGGGCTTTCATGCCTTTTGAAATATTGCTGTTTTGGACGTAAAGTACGCGGTAAATATCTTCTATTTCTCTGACTTGCTCTTCCGTGAATCCACGACGGCGCAACCCTACTGAATTGACACCTGCAAAGGCCAAAGGTTCTCTGGCAGCTTTGACATAAGGAGGAACGTCTTTTCTGATGAGTGACGCCCCGCCGATAAAAGCATGTTTACCAATGTGTACAAATTGTTGGGCTGCTGCTTTGCCTTCAAGGATGGCCCAATCGTCAATGACAACATGGCCAGACAAACCAGTATAGCTAGCTAAAATAACGTTGTTGCCGATTTGACAATCATGGGCAACATGCACGTAGGTCATGAGCAAGCAGTTGTCACCGATGCTTGTTTTGAGTTTGTCGTTGGTGCCGCGGTGGATGGTCACACATTCTCTGATTTTTGTGTGATTGCCAATTTCTACGGTGGTGTATTCGTTGCTGAATTTGAGGTCTTGTGGAATGACGCCCACTGAGGCTCCTGGAAATACGTCGCAATCTTCACCTAGGCGTGTGCCGGGGTAGAGTACCGCATTTGAATGAATGTGGCAACCATTACCTATTATTACATCTTCATGAATAACAGCGAAAGGATCTATGCGCACATTTTGACCAATTTGTGCATCCTTGGAGATGGAGGCGAGGGTAGAAATCATTCGGTTTTGTCTTTGATGATTTGTGCCAACATACTGGCCTCAGATACCACTTTGCCATTTACGTAGGCTGTGCCGCTCATTTCAACTAGTCCTCTACGGATAGGAGAGGTGAGTACCAGTTCAAAAACAACGGTGTCACCCGGGACTACTTTTTGTTTGAAGCGCACGTTGTCAATCTTCATGAAGTAGGTGGAATAGAGATGTGGATCCTCTACTTGCGAAAGTGCGTAAATTCCGCCAACCTGGGCCATTGCTTCAATTTGCAAAACCCCTGGAAATACAGGGTTGCCAGGGAAGTGCCCCGTAAAAATTGGCTCGTTCATGGTGATATTTTTCACACCTACGATAGACTCTGGGTGAATTTCAAGAATTTTATCTACCATCAAGAAGGGGTAGCGATGCGGGAGCATGCGCTCGATATCTTGGGTGGTATAAAGTGGTTCTTTTTCGAGGTCAAAAACCCTGCCTTTTTGCTGTTGTTTTTTGATTTGTTCTTTGAGCACCTTGGCAAAACGCACATTGCCTGAATGTCCGGGGCGGGCTGCCAAGATGTGTGCTTTTATGGGTTTACCTACCAAAGCGAGGTCGCCGATGATGTCGAGTAGTTTGTGTCTGGCAGGCTCATTTTCGCATTGTAGTTTGCTGCTATTGAGTACACCAATGCCATCGAGATTGACTTGGAGTTTTTCTTTGCCAAGGAGGTCGGCAAGTTCGTCGAGCTCTGCTTGATGAACATCGGCACGATCGACCAAAACGATGGCGTTGTCGAGATCACCTCCTTTAATGAGGTTGTTTTTTGCTAAAACTTCGAGCTCTCGGAGAAAGACAAAAGTGCGACAGTGTGCAATTTCTTTATTGAATTCTCCGATGTGGTACATGCTTGCATGTTGGGTACCGAGCACTGGCGATTTGTAATCGACCATGACGGTAACCCGATAGTTGACGTCGGGGATTGCCAGAAATTCAATACCTTTTTCGGTATCTTCCCAAGGAATATTTTCAGTGAGTTCAAAATATTCACGAATGGCATCTTGTTCTTCGTAGCCAACTGCTTCAATGCCCTGCACAAATAGCAAAGCGCTACCGTCCATGATTGGGATTTCAGGACCGTTGATTTGAATTAGAGCGTTGTCTACTTGACAACCGTAAAGGGCTGCAAGTACATGCTCTGTGGTATAAACTCTGGCACCATTTGCCTCGAGGGTAGTACCGCGGTCAGTGGCAACAACTAAATCGGCATCAGCTTTTATAATGGGTTGATTTTCTAAGTCTATGCGTTGGAATTTGTAGCCATGATTGGCAGGCGCGGGTAAGATTTCGAGGCGAACCATTTCTCCGGTATGGAGGCCAACGCCTTCAAAAACGATGCTTTGTTTGAGTGTTCGTTGTTTTTCTGTCATGCTTATTTGTTTTTGAGCAGATCGTTGAGTTTGTTTTCGAGCTCAAATATTTTTTGGATCAGGCCGGGTAGTTTTCTGAATCCAATGTGTGAGCGTTTGTAGTCGTTGATTGGGATAGCAGGTGTACCCATTAGGGTGTCTGCTTTTTTAACCGTAGACGGAATGCCAGACTGAGCCACAATTTTGGTGTGGTCTGCGACACTCAGGTGACCTGCAATGCCTGTTTGACCACCGATCATGACGTGTTTGCCAATTTTAGCAGATCCTGCGATACCCACTTGCGCTGCCATGGCGGTATGTTGATCGACGTCTACGTTGTGCGCAATTTGACAAAGGTTGTCCATTTTAACGCCTTTGCGAATAAAGGTGGAACCCATAGTGGCGCGATCAATAGTGCTGTTGGCACCAATTTCGACATCGTCTTCGATGATGACATTGCCAATTTGAGGTATTTTGCTGTAGACACCGTTTTCATCAGGGGCAAAACCAAAGCCATCTGAACCGATAACTGTTCCGGCATGAATGATGCAGTTTTGGCCAATTTTACAGTCATGGTACACACTGACATTGGCGTAAAGACAAGTGTTTTGACCTATTTGAACGTTGTCTTGGAGTACAACATTGGGATAAATTTGGGCGTTGTCTGAGACGACTACATTTTTTCCGATGTAGGCGAAGGCACCGATATAAACGTTGTTGCCAATTTGAGCGCTGGGGTCGATGTAGCAAGGTTGCTCAATCACAGGCTCTTTGCGGTTCATGCTGTTGTAGAGCTCTAGCAATTTGGCAAAGCAAGCGTAGGCATCTTGTACTTTGATCAGGGTAAGCGTATTGGGTAGTGCTTTGGCAGCCTCAAAAGTTTGATTGACAATACAGATGCTAGATTGTGTAGCGTATATGTAGGATTCGTATTTAGGATTTGATAAGAAACTGAGTGCTCCTGGTTGCCCTTCTTCAATTTTAGCGAGGGCGCTAACGGCAACAGCAGGATTGCCGATGACTTCTCCGTTTAGTATTCCAGCAATCTGCTCTGCAGTAAATTCCATATATCAAAGATAGAAAATGAATTGGCAAGCAATGCTCAGTTTGAGCGAACTTTTGAACAATTTTTCGGCAAAAACTGTGAATTATCCGGAAGTAAATATGGCTTATTGGAGGTCAAGGACTTTGAGTTTGTCTTTGTACCAAATACAGTAAACCGTTAGTTTTCTAGATTTTAGCCACTCTTTGCCATTTGGTGCAATTGTTATTTCAAAAGCGAGGAGGGGTTTTGGTGTTGCTTTGAGGTTTGAATTTTGGTAAGAAAACGTTGCTTTTTGAAGGGCTAGATTGAGTTGATCGTCGTTGCCGATGCCAATACTTGCAAATTCTTCTTGTAAGGCTCTGTTTTCAGGCAGATAGAATAAGTTTTTTTGCTTGGGCGCGTAGATGATTGTACCGTCAGCGGCTTGCTTTTTGGACTTGAGAAAAGCTTTCCAGTTTTGCTGAGTGGCAATTAGTTCAACCAGAGCGCTTTCATCGGTCATGCGCGCTAAAAGAGGAATGGCTTTCCCTTTGTCATTTTCAATTTCTAATTGATAAATTTTGTGCTTACCGTGTCGTTTGCTGTCTGTGAAAGCAACTGATGCTTCTTGAATGGCTTCGTAAAAAGTTTTGTCTGTAAAGTGATTGTCTTGATAGAAATCTAGTTTGGCCGCCGACTCCATGATCCAGATGCGGGCATTCATAGATTCTTTGACACGATTGGATGGCATCCAGCTACAACCCCGCGTGTTGAAAAATCCGAAAGTTAAGATAAGGCCAATACCGAAGCCTATCCCGTAATATTTCAAGCGTCTCCAGAAAGATTCCATGGCATAAAAAAAGGGAGCGAACTCCCTTCAAAATTTACATTAAAGCTTCGAGTTTCTCGGCGAGCACCGCTTTTGAAACTGCGCCAACTGATTTATCAACAACTTCACCATTTTTAATGAAAAGAACTGTTGGAATGGAACGTACACCAAATTGAGCTGAAACGCCCATGTTGTGGTCGACGTTTACTTTACCGATAAGTGCTTTACCTTCATATTCATGGTGCATTTCTTCGATAACAGGGCCAATCATGCGGCAAGGACCACACCATTCAGCCCAAAAGTCAACAATAACTGGTTTGTCAGATTTCATGACTAATTCGTCGAAGTTTGCATCTGTAATTTCTAATGCCATTTTATTTTGTTTTAATGTGTCAATACTACTTTGGAGCGACAAAATTAATGCTTTTTAATTGAAGCTCAGTTTAAACGATTAATTTTTTGTTTGTAACATTATTTCTTGCGCCAGGTATTTAGCCGTATATGATATTTTTGTGGATTTTTGCATGAGTTGAGCCGGGGTGCCGCTACAGACCACTTTTCCGCCTCGTTGACCGCCTTCGGGGCCAATATCGATGATGTAGTCGGCCGCTTTGATCATGTCCAAATTGTGTTCAATCACCAACACCGTATTGCCTTCGTCCACCAAGCGTTGCAAAACGGCTAAGAGCATGTTGATGTCTTCAAAATGCAATCCTGTTGAGGGTTCGTCTAGAATATATATGGTCTTTCCAGTGGCTTTTTTGGCCAATTCAGCAGCTAATTTGATGCGCTGTGCTTCTCCACCAGAAAGTGTTGTTGAGGATTGGCCAAGTTGGATATAGCCAAGCCCAACTTCTTGAAGCGTGAGTAAAACACGGTATATTTTCGGATGGTGCTCAAAAAATTCGACTGCCTCGTTGATTGTCATGTGCAATACGTCAGCAATACTTTTTCCTTTGTATTTGACTTCAAGGGTTTCGTTATTGTATCTTTTTCCGTTGCAAGTCTCACACAAAACATAGACATCGGGCAAGAAATTCATCTCGATGAGTCTCATGCCGCCACCGTTGCAGGTTTCACACTTTCCTCCTGCTACATTAAAGGAGAAGCGCCCTGGCTTATAACCCCTGATTTGGGCCTCTGGCATGCTGGCAAATAAACTGCGTATTTCGTCAAAGACTTTGGTATAGGTAACGGGGTTTGAACGCGGCGTGCGGCCAATTGGACTTTGATCGATTTCTATGACTTTATCGAGGTGCTCTAAACCCTTGATTTTCTTATAAGGTAATGGGGTCCTGATTTGCTCATAAAAATGATTCATCAAAATAGGATACAGCGTCTGATTGATCAAACTGGATTTCCCACTACCGCTGACGCCTGTTACAAAAGTAAAAGTGCCGAGTGGTATTTTGATATCGGCATGTTGTAGATTGTGTCCTGTTGCGCCAATTAATTCTAAAAACGAGCCATTTCCACTGCGAGTTTTGGCAGGCACTTTTATCTGTAATTCTCCATTTAAATAGCCAGCCGTGGTGGTGTTGGATTTCAGCATTTCTGGGTAGGTTCCGGCAAAAACAATTTCGCCACCGTGTTTCCCCGCTCCAGGGCCAATATCAACAATATAATCGGCAGCTTCCATCATCTCTTTGTCGTGTTCAACGACAAGAACGGTATTGCCTAAGTCTCTGAGTTTGGTAAGAGAGGCGATCAATTTTGTATTGTCTCTTTGGTGCAAGCCAATTGATGGTTCGTCGAGAATATAAAGTACATTGAGTAATTCGGTGCCAATTTGTGTGGCTAAACGGATGCGTTGGGCTTCACCACCAGAAAGTGTTTTGGCACTCCGGTTCATGGTGAGGTAATCCAGGCCAACTTCGAGGACAAAGCCGAGTCTGGCATTGATTTCCTTGATGATTTCTTTGCCGATAAAAAGCGCTTGTTCATCGAGAATTTTAGGAAGCGTAGCACACCAATTATGCAGGCTCTGAAGATCAAGTTGCCCAAGTTCGCCGATGTGTTTATCGCCAATTTTAAAGTTGAGTGCTTCTTTTCTGAGTCTGAAGCCTGCGCATGTTGGGCAAGTTTTTTTCTGCATGAAACTTTGAGCCCAACGCTGAATGGCAGTACTTGAATCATCGGCATGCCGACTCAAAAAGTGAATGAGCCCCTCGAATCTTTCTTGTGTATCATCGGGCCCGAGCTCCATGTCCTCATTGCCGTACAGCAATAAATCTATCAGGGCTTCGTCCATATTGGCAAGAGCCGTATTCAGTGTAAATTGTTGTGTGCTGAGGATGCGTTCTATTTTATCAAAAATCCAAGATTTTTTGTAGTCGCCAAGTGGCGCTAGGCCTCCCTTTTTGATAGATAAGCTAGGGTCAGGAATGATTTTGTCGCGGTCCATTTCACTCACCTCGCCTAGGCCTTTACACGAAGGGCAAGCACCGTAAGGCGAATTGAAAGAAAACAGACTTGGTTCGGGCTCAGGGTAGCTGATCCCTGTACTTGGGCACATCAATGAGCGGCTATAATGTCTGACTTCATTGCTGTCTAAATCGAGCACCATTAAGCTGCCGTCTCCTAGTTTCATGCACGTGGTGACGGTTTCGTAGCAACGCCTAAAATCAATCTCGTCGGCAATAAAACGATCCACAACAATTTCTATATCATGGATTTTGTAACGGTCTAATTTGAGTCCTTTTTGTATTTCGTGAACTTGGCCATCTACACGTACGCGCAAGTAGCCGAGACGTTGAATTTGTTCAAAAAGTTCGCGGTAATGCCCTTTGCGGCCTCTTACTTTTGGCGCAAGCAAAGCCACGCGCTTGCTTTTGAAATCACTCTGAATGAGTGTTGCTATGGTTTCGTCACTGTATTTAACCATGGCTTCTCCGCTCAGATAGGAATAGGCGGTTGCCGTGCGGGCATAAAGCAAGCGAAAGAAGTCATAAAGTTCTGTGATGGTCCCTACGGTTGATCTTGGGGAACGGCCTACGGTTTTTTGTTCAATAGAAATTACTGGGCTCAGGCCATCAATTTTATCGACATCTGGTCGCTCGAGGCCGCCGATGAATTGACGCGCGTAAGCCGAGAAAGTGTCGAGATAACGTCGTTGCCCCTCGGCAAAAATGGTATCAAAGGCTAAGGAAGACTTGCCGCTGCCACTGAGACCTGTAAAAACCACCAGTTTGTGTCTCGGAATACTCAAGTGCACATCTTTTAGGTTGTGTTCTCGGGCACCTTGGACAATGATATGCGTGTTGGGTTCTACTTTGGCCTTGGACATTTACTTTAGATTTCGGGCGTAAAAATAATTTAAATTTGTGGATGCGCTTTTTATATTTTACCCTGTTTATACTGGAATTTTCGTTGGTTACTCATGCTCAACTTAACATTCAAGATGCCCTTCGACAATTACAAACAGACCCTGCATTAAAAGGTTCACAATGGAGTGTGTGTGCCTTTGACATGGAAACAGGAGACACAATTGCACAATGGAACCCCGATCTTGCGCTTCCCGGAGCATCCATAACTAAATTGTTTAGTACCGCTGCTGCACTGGCTACATTGGGTCCTGACTACAAAGCGACAACCAAAATCTATATGGATGGTCCGCTAAAAAATGGAATTTTAAACGGAAATGTCTGGATTGTTGGCGGTGGAGATGTCAGTTTGGGGTCGAGGTACTTTCATGAGCCAGGAACCGAATTTCAATTTCTAGATCAATGGGTGCTGGAATTAAAAAAAATAGGTATTCAGTACATAACAGGAAGCATTATCGCAGATGCCGAGGCTTTTGGTTACGAGTCTTGTCCAATTGGTTGGGAACGAGCTGATATGGGAAATTATTACGGTTGTGGTGCTTATGGGTTAAATTTCTTTGACAATACTTTGAAATTAACTTTTAAAACTGGTGCTCCGGGTACGCTACTTCAATTACAATCTGTATACCCCAATGACTTATCTTACAAACTGACTATTGAAGCTAAAGCTGCTAGCATAAATAATGACCAATCTTTTGTGCACGGGATTCCTTTTGATGTTGACCGAAAAATAACGGGTAGTCTTCCTGCTCATCGCAATCAATTTGTCGTAAAAGCCAGCATGCCTGACCCCGAAAAATTAATGGCGCAATTGTTTTACGAAAGTTTGCAGAAAAATGGAATTCGGGTCGATGGCGGGCCTAGATCTAAACGATTGTCCAAGCAAATATTGGATCCTAAATTTGCAACCTTTCTTTTTGAAAACAAAGGAAAAACAGTGAAAGATGTCGTTTTTTGGACCAATCAGCGCAGTGTCAATTTATATGCCGAAGGTTTGTTGCGTCAGGTAGGATATCATCGATATGGTTTTGGTTCCTATGAAAACGGCTTAAAGGTTTTAGATAGTTTGAATAGAAGTTGGGCTGTGGGTCCTGTGCAAATTGTCGACGGTAGTGGCTTGTCAAAAGCCAACAATATTTCGGCAAGGCAATTTGTGAATTTGCTTCATGTACAAATCAATACCGATTATTTTCCAAGTTTTTATGGAAGTTTGCCTATAGCAGGGCTGAGCGGTACAGTCAAATCGTTGTGCGCAGGGCAAATAGGGGCTGGTCGCATTCATGCCAAAAGTGGTAGCATTGACGGTATTAAGGCTTATGCTGGATATGTAGAGTCTTTGGAGGGTCACATGATTTGTTTTGCAATCATTGCCAATCATTCGACTTTAAGCGGTACGCAACTATCCA
Organism: Bacteroidota bacterium; assembly: GCA_041176605.1. Taxonomy (GTDB): domain Bacteria; phylum Bacteroidota; class Bacteroidia; order Flavobacteriales_D; family Crocinitomicaceae; genus UBA952. The sequence goes on along the minus strand of JBEDCS010000120.1, from coordinate 6,543 downwards.
AAAAAATGGAGCCCCTCTTGAATGCTTTGGTTAGTTCAGTTCAACCTGAATAATTTCTTGCCAAAAATCAGTGATGCTCATTTGAGCAGCTGCTAACATTTGCGGGACGATACTCGCGGGAGAAAAACCAGGGGTTGTATTGACTTCAATCACGTATGCCTCGTTGTTGACCAACATGAAATCGATGCGGGCAATGGCTTTTAAACCGAGCAAATCGTAGATGTGTTGAGCAGTTTCTTGAACCTTTAGTGTAAGTTCAGGTGAAATTCTTGCAGGTGTGATTTCTTGTGACTTGCCATTATATTTGGCTTCGTAATCAAAGAACTCGGTATCCGAAACTATTTCCGTTAATGGAAGTGCAACGATACCGTCTTTACCGCGATACACTCCACAGGTGACCTCTGTTCCGTCTAAGAAAGCTTCCAAAACTACCCTTTTTCCTTCTCGAAAAGCGAGTTCTAGCGCTGGTATTAATTCGCTCGCTGCTTTTACTTTAGAGATGCCGTAGCTCGAGCCAGAATCGGCGGGCTTCACAAAAATGGGCAACCCTAACTTCTGAATGAGTTCGTCGGTATTATATTGATTTGGGCTTGTCATGAGCACTGACGTCGCAACATGGTAGCCGAAACCCTTTAAAAATTGGTTGCAATACCATTTGTCAAAAGAAAGGGCCGACGCTAAAACGCCAGAATTGATATAAGGTATGCCAACCATTTCTAGGTAAGCTTGAATTTTCCCGTTCTCACCGGGGTCGCCATGGGTATAAACAAGACCTGCATCAAGTTTTTTTTCTTCGCCATTGAAAATATAAGTACCCGTATTCATATTAAACGGGGTGCTGCTATTCTCTAGCTGAACTTCCCAGTTGTTTTTTTTAACGACTATGATGAGGCATTCAAAATCTTTTGGGAAATGAGCGCGAATGGTTTGTGCACTTTTGATAGAGATGTCAAACTCGGAGGAAAAACCGCCGCAAAATAGGCCGATGCGCTTCATGTCAAGATTTTGGGTCAAAATTATCTAAAATTGGTAATTTCGCAGCATGAGGCCTTTGTATTTTATTTTTTGGTTGGGCTTAGGGTTTAGTTTCCGCTTGTTTTTCAAAAGAGTGGTTCAGGTAAGACCCAACAAAACACGTTTTGGACGTACAATATTCGTCAGCAACCATCCATCCGCTTTCCTTGATCCTATTGTGATCGCCAGGCTGCGAAAGCCTGTCATTTTCTTTATGACACGTTCAGATGTATTTAACAAGTTTACCAAGCCTTTATTTTGGTTGGCCCACATGCTTCCCATTTACAGACAGCAAGACGGCGGCAATTCACAAGAAAAAAATAAAAAGGTTTTCAAGAAGGCCACCCAGGCTTTGGCTCGCAACCGCAATCTATTGGTTTTTGGCGAAGGTATAACAGACGATATCTTTGAGCGCCGTTTGAAACCTATTAAAAAAGGTGCCATACGCATTGGCTTCACGGCTCTTGAAGATCTTAATTGGTCTGTAGAAATCAAAATTCAGGGCCTCGGTATCAACTATACAAATCCTGGTTTTTTAAGGAGTGAAGTTCTTATAGCAGGAGCAGAGCCCATTGTTTTAAACGATTATAAGGAAGCATATTTAGAGAACCCAAGCAGAGTTATTTCTGAACTGAATCGAGTGTTAGAGTTGCGCATGCAAGGACAAATAACGCACCTGATTACCGACGAAAATGTCATTTTACACGAACAACTCATGATGTTGACACGTAAAGGCATGAATGTGCATTGCTTTGATCATAACCTCAGTTTGGAAGAACGTTGGCAATATTCCCAAAATCTTGCCCAAGCGCTCAATGAAAACAAATATGAAAATAACGCCATATGGGAGCATTTGAAGCAAGTCATTCAAGCCTATTTTGCGGAACTAGCTAAAAATAAATTAACTGAAGCAGAACTTTACTGGTTCCGAATTGAGAAAAATTGGAAACAAAATCAATATTTAAAAATGGTTTTGTGGTTCCCATTTTTTCTTCTGGGCCTTATACATGTTGCACTGCCTTATTTTTGGGTAAAGCGTTTTGTGGAGAAAATACTCAAGCGTCCAGTTTTTTGGTCGGGTGCTAAGATGGGAATGCTCTTGGTAATCTTGCCTTTGTGGAATCTTGTGGTTTTAGCCGTTGCTTCAAACTTCATTTGTGCCAGTTGGCCATATTGGTTGCTCTATTTTATGTGCTTGAACTTGGTTGCCCATGGTTTTCACCGCTTTATTACAACTTGGAAAATTTGGAGAAAATCAACGAACTATAGCGCACAAAATACTACTGAAATTGTTAATCAACGCAAGGCTCTAATTGAGCTGATCAAGGAAAACGGACTCTAATGGAAGAAAGTACAAGAATTAAAAAACCAAAATGGCTTCGCGTAAAATTGCCAACTGGTGAAAATTACCGAAAAGTCCGCGGATTAGTAGATCAACACAATTTGCACACCATTTGCGAGTCGGGAAGTTGTCCGAATATGGGTGAGTGTTGGGGCGAGGGTACAGCTACTTTTATGATTCTCGGAAATATTTGTACCCGCTCTTGTGGTTTTTGCGGTGTTCAAACCGGTAAGCCTGAAGCCGTTGACGAATTTGAACCGGGCAAGGTGGCAAATTCGGTGAAAATAATGGGAGTCAAACATGCCGTGGTTACCTCCGTAGATCGCGACGACCTCAAAGATGGCGGCGCCAATATCTGGGCGCAAACCATTAGGGCCATCAGGCAGCAAAGCCCTGGTACCACCCTAGAAACCCTTATTCCAGATTTCGCAGGTAACTGGGAAAATCTCCAAATTTTAATTGATGCAGCTCCTGAAATCGTCTCACACAATTTAGAGACGGTCCGAAGACTCACCAAGCAAGTGCGTATACAAGCGAAATATGACCGCAGTTTGGAATTGTTATTTCGCCTGAAAAAAGGAGGCATGCGCACTAAATCTGGCGTGATGTTAGGGTTGGGTGAAACACCGGAAGAGGTCATTGAAACGATGCAAGATTTGCGCGCTGTTCAGGTTGATATTTTGACTTTAGGTCAGTATTTACAACCTACACCAAAACACCTGCCGGTTGCAGAATTTATTGAGCCCGAAAAGTTTGATTACTACAAGAAATTAGGTTTAGAAATGGGTTTTAGATACGTCGAAAGCGGCCCGTTGGTGCGCTCTTCCTATCATGCTGAGAAACATTTATTTGATTGAAAGAATATTCAATTGACTACCTAACAAAAATTTATTAAAAAAAATGTGCTTTGGTCCGTTCATATATCGGAATATTAAGAGAATATTTCTTAATTTGGCACACTAAACTTGTACCATAAATAAATTATCTATGAATAAGAAGGTCTATGTATTTGGTTCTGTGGTGTTTGCAGGTGCTTTGGCGCTAGCTTTTGCTGTCAATCAATTATTGCCTAAAACGGCGCTATATCGTCAGGCAAACTTATCTGTTTTGCAAGAAAGTTCTTCTGACGACGCGATGGCGTGGCTCAAAGCCCGATATGTCGACGTGACCACAGGACAACCTGTTTCAAACGAGACACTCATTCAAATCGAAAAAGAAATTCGCAAAATGAGTAAGTCTAAATCAGTTGTTTTTGAATCATTAGGTCCAGATAACATTGGTGGTCGTACGCGTGCCATCTGCATTGATCGCTCCAATATCAACAGACTTTGGGCCGGTGGTGTATCAGGTGGTTTATTCGTTTCTACCAATAAGGGTAATTTTTGGGAACGCGTCACCACCTATTTTGACGCAGGTGCCAATCCGTTCATCTCAAGCATGACCATGACCCCTGACAACACACTATATGTTGCTACAGGTTCAAATGACGAAGGTTGGGGTGGTAATGGTGTATGGTATTCCACAGACTTCGGAGCTACCTGGGACAACATTCCTGGTATTACGAGCTGTACTGAAATTGCAAGTTCTAACGCAGACAACTACGTTTGGATGGCCACAGCAACGGGTCTTAAAAAATGGCAAGTTGGCGATGCTGCTACAACTGCTGTCCCAGCAACTGGAGGCGGATGTTTCGCGCTCCAAGTTTCTAAAAATGGTCAAGTCATTGTTGCTGCATACGGAGCAAACAAAACTTTCGTTTCTACAAATGGGGGTGCTAGTTTTGAAGACAAATCTGGTACTATTGCGAATAACCTCGTACCTACTGGTGCAGCTCGTATTGAGTACGCCATTTCTCCAACAAGCAACACAAGTGGAAATTACTCCTTGTACGCGACAAGAACAAACTCAAACTTATTGTCTATGCACGTGTCACATGACAACGGTGCAACCTGGACACAATTCGTAGGAGCATCTGGCCCACCAAACGAATTTGATATTTACCGTAATCAAGGAACTTATAACAGTATTTTATCTGTAGACCCTACAGATCCAGAGCGTTTACTTATCGGTGGAATCGACGTATGGGAATGGAAACAAACTGTAAACAATCCCCCTTCAGGTGGTTTTGAAAAAATTTCACTTTGGTTTGTCAATCCAAGCTCACCAACTTATGTGCATGCCGATAACCACGAAATGAAGTGGGACAACAACAATCGTTTATATGTCGGTAATGACGGCGGTATCGGTATTTCACTTGATAAAGGTCAAAATTGGTATCCTGCCAACCGTGGTTATAACGTTACTCAATTCTATGGCATCGCATTTGATGCGGGTGGCCGAGTAATGGGTGGTACGCAAGATAACGGAACACTTTACAATGACTTCTCATTGTCTACCTACCATGAATTCCGCGAAGTAGGTGGTGGTGATGGTTTTGAATGTGAAATATCTTTCTTCAACCCGAACGTCATGTTCTCCTCTATCTATTACAACACAATTTCACGTTCAGGAGACCGCGGCGTAAACTTCACGAATTTCAGTCCTAATCTCCCAGGCACTTACGACCCACCAGGAACAGACGGTAGCCCGAATCACCCATTCCACACAGAATTATTCTTGGCAGAATACTACGACCAAGACTCTGAAGATTCTGTGACCTATGTACCAACTAAAAACTATGCTGCTGGTACAGTTCTTCGTGTTCCTTCTATGGCTTCCGGAGACACCATTAATTTTGAAACGCCTACAGCGCTTTATTTTGATGACACGCTTTATTATGATCCATCTTTGACTTCTAACGGTGTCAATTTCGGAATCAATAATGCAACAGGTGAAACAGTAGAAATGGGCACAGACACCATGATATTCAATGTGGCGTGGGATACACTTCGTATTCAAGATCCGTATCAATCATGGTTCTTGGTTTATGTCAATGCAAATGGTGGTGAACTATGGGGTACGCGCAATGCAACGCGTTTCTCGGTAACCAATCCAGGCTGGATCTGTGTAGCCAAAGGTATAGGCGGTGGTTTATTCAACTCAGTTGATGTTGAATTTTCCAGAGACCTCAACCATTGTTATATCAGTGCAGGAAATGGCGTATGGAGATTAGATGGGCTTGGTTCAATTTACACAAGTGATCCAAACTTTGCTTCAAAAGTTGGTTTTGTAACGCAAGGTGCAACAACAACCCCTCCGACAGCAACAACTATTACAAAAATCACCAACACTTCTTACGAAGGAATTGCCGTGAACCCGAGCAATGCCAATGACCTCATTTGTTTTGCAGGTTTCAACGGTACCAACAAGCGTACAAATAATGCAACGGCAACAGCGCCAAGCTTTACAAACCTAGGTACTATTGTTTCAGGCATCGCTTGTTATGACGGTATTATTGATCGCAATGATCCAGACATTATTGTAGTAGGTGCGTCAAGTGGCGCATTCATTTCTGAAAATGGTGGTCTTACTTGGGAAAATGCATCGACTGGTTTTGAAGGAACACCTGTTTATGAAGTACGCCAAAACTGGAGAACTTTTGACGAAGGTAATGGACGACCAGGTGAGATTTATCTTGGAACGTTTGGTCGTGGTATTTGGCGAACAACTCAGTACCTCTCTACTCAAAACAATGATGGCATTTCAAATGGTCAGTTCAAAACTAAATTGAAAGCTTACCCGAACCCGACACGTGACAACACTAACCTTACTTTTGAATTGGCAAATAGCGGAAAAGTAACGGTTCAAGTTTATGCAATCACGGGTCGCTTAGTGCTTTCTAAAGAAGTATACATGAACGAAGGAACCCAAGACATCTCATTAGATAGCTCAGACCTTCCTAATGGCACTTACATTGTTAAATTAAGCTCAGGTAAACAAACGGATACCGCGAAGTTTATCAAAATGTAATCACCCATACAGAAATTAAAAAAGGGAGGCATATGTCTCCCTTTTTTTTGTGTCAATTTAAGAGATAAACCTGTCCCGGAACATTATATTTTCGAATGAGTTCGATGGGTTTCATATTGCAAATTTGGAGTAGAAAAGTACCTTAAAAAATGACGTTGGTCAGCTTTCTAGGTTCAGCTATATTTCTTACATTTGATAAGCAATTCAATCTGATGCTCGAAAAATCACATAAGCATGTTTCCTGCCAGACCTGTGTAGGTCGTCAAAGCTCATTGCTC
>JBEDCS010000119.1:0-2610 GCA_041176605.1 Bacteroidota bacterium | reverse complement strand
GCTGTACTTTTCAAAATGGCAAGTTTGGACAAAAAGAAGCGGTTAGAGGTGTCAATTCTAACTTGAATGACGTTTTCCCGGTTGTTTACAAAAACACACTTTATTTTTCTTCCCAAGGCCATAAAAGCGCCGGAGGTTATGACCTCTTTAGCTTGACAAACCTAGAAGTGAAGAATCTTGGTGAGGTTTTCAATACCGCATATGATGACCTAGCAATTATCTTCACTGATGACAAACATGGTTATTTTACGAGTAACCGTCAAACTAATGGTGAGACAGACGATGTATTTGCTTTTGAATTGCGTGATCGTTTCTTGGACAAGCAACTTGAATATGCTGTAAAAGATAAAAAAACGCTTTTACCACTTTCTGGTGTTAAAATCCGCATAGTAGAAGACTCTACAGGTATTGAATTATTATCTTCAATGACAGATGACCTCGGAAACTTGCTTCAGAAGCGCGATTCACTTATGATCGAGAGCAAGCATCGTTACAAAGTTTATCTAGAAAAAGAAGGTTATGTATCTAAAGAAGTTTTCTTTGATTACCAAGTTTTAGATTCAGCGATTGTAACGGTTCGTGATCTTGTTGATCTCGATCTTGAGCCGCTGTCTCTTGAAATGGAAATCACGGCTTTACTTGGTTTGAAATCAATTTATTATGATTTCGATAAGTCTGACCTTCGTGCAGATGCGATCGTTGAATTAGACAAGGTTGTTGCTTTCATGAATAAGTACCCGAAAATTGAAGTTGAGCTTGGTTCTCATACGGATTGCAAGGGTAATATGGAATACAACCAGCGACTTTCCGAAAGACGTGCGAAATCAGCAGCGGATTATATTCAAGCAAGAATTTCAAATCCTAGCCGTCTGACGTCTAAAGGTTATGGTGAATCACAGTTGAAAGCTGCGTGTCCTTGTGAAGGTCGCAAAGCGAAGTCTGATTGTTCTGATGAGCAACATCAGTTGAATCGTAGAACAGAATTCATCATTAAGTCACTCAAGATTTCTACTAGAGATTCAGGCTTGAAGTAAAATGTCAGCTTCTAAGTTGCCAAATGTTGGCACGACGATTTTTACCACAATGTCTGCCCTTGCCCAAGAGCACGGTGCGATAAACTTAGCACAAGGATTTCCGAATTTTCCTATCGATCCAATTCTACAGGAGCAACTATTGCGTGTTTCTCATGAAAACGTTCATCAATATGCGCCCTTGCAAGGTTTACCTGTGCTTCGAGAGAAAGTTTCTGGCCTCATTGCGCGTCAGTATAAACGCTCGGTAGATATTCACGAAATATTGATTACCGCAGGTGCGACCCAAGCTATTTTCACAACAATTCAAGCATTGGTTTTTCCTGGAGAGGAAGTCATTATTCTTGACCCTAGCTATGATTGTTATGAAGCGCCGGTGCATTTAGCAGGTGCCAAAGCTATACGCATTCCTTTAACGGATAGTTTTGAACCAGACTGGTCTTTGATAGAGGCCAATACTACGCAAAAAACTAAATTACTGATCATCAATAACCCGCATAACCCAAGCGGGAAGGTTTGGTCAAGTGCCGATTTTGATGCTTTAGAGGGCATTATGTCGCGTTTTCCAAATTTGTTGTTGCTCTCCGACGAAGTGTATGAATTTATTGCTTTTGAAAAGGGGCATCAGTCCATTCATGAAAGAACCACTGTGCGTGATCGTTCTATCATTGTTTCTTCATTTGGCAAAACGTTTCACATCACGGGTTGGAAGGTAGGTTACCTTGTTTGTACTAAAGCGCTCATGACAGAGATTTTGAAAGTTCATCAGTTTTTGGTGTTCTGCGTTAATAGTGTGGCTCAAGCAGCGTTAGTAGCTTACCTCGATCTGGTTGACGTCAATTTATTAAAAGGATTCTATCAGCAAAAAAGAGATTACTTTAGAGCAGGTCTTGAAAATAGCCGCTTTGAATTGTTACCTGCTGAAGGCAGCTACTTTCAGGTTGCAAATTTTCGCGGCATCTCAACACTTTCTGATACTGAGTTTTGTCGTGAATTAACGATAAAGCATGGCGTAGCCGCAATACCGATCTCTGTGTTCAATGCGGATGCGAAAGATCAGGGTTTGATCAGGTTTTGTTATGCAAAGACGACGGCAACGTTGCAAGAGGCAATTGAAAAGTTATGCAAGATTTAAAAGTTGGCATCTTACAGTTTAACCAAAGTTGGGAGGATAAAGTTGCCAATTTTGAAATAATCAATAATTGGATTGAATCAATAGGGCCAATAGACCTGTTGCTCTTGCCTGAAATGTTTCATACAGGTTTTACGATGAATGTTTCACTTGCAGAAACTTTGGACGGTGAGGCAGTGCATTATTTGAAAGGTTTAGCGTCAAAAAAATCATGCGCAGTTTATACTTCATTCATTTGTATTGAAGATCAAAGAATTTTCAATAGAGGCTTATTTATAAGTCCAAGTGGAGAAGTTTCTATTTACGACAAAAGAAAATCGTTTGGTTTAGGTGGAGAAGACCAATATTTTACCGCCGGCCAACAAGAAACTATTGTTTCATATAAAGACTGGAAAATCAATTTGCAAATTTGTTATGATTTGCGTTTTCCTGAGCTTATTCGAAATA
>JBEDCS010000118.1:0-6383 GCA_041176605.1 Bacteroidota bacterium | reverse complement strand
AGTTCAGTGGAATGAAAATATGGATTGAAGCCCATTGTTGAAAAAAAACTTTGGTTATTTTTGTCTTCAACAAGTACCCAATCACTTTTGGTTGAACCACTTTCAATGATGAAATACATATATTTGTTATAGAGTGAATTAGAGCTTTGTGTCAATTTTACACTATGCCAAATATATAGAAAATCCTTAATACGTGCATCACATACAGAAAAAAATAGGTTCCGAACTTAACCCGAATGTCTCAGTAGACTGTGTCATCTTTGGATTTGACCTAGAGCAACTTACCGTGCTTCTTATCGATCGCGGAGAAATCCCGTCAGGTTCAGGTCCACGAATGGCTTTACCCGGAAACCTAATTTACGACAACGAAAATCTTGACCAAGCAGCCAATCGCGTACTCGCAGAACTCACAGGTCTAGAAAACATTTACCTCGAACAAGTAGGTGCATTTGGTGATCCTGATCGCATTCACAAAGAATCGGATCGCGAATGGCTCAAAACAATCAGAGCTGAACCAGAAGCTCGGGTGATTACCGTAGCTTATTTTTCTTTGGTCCAAATGGCTAACTACAAACCTCAAGCCTCCTCATTTGCTAAAAATGCAGACTGGACACCCGTTTCTGACGTTAAAGAACTCGCTTTTGACCACTTTGAAATTCTTCAAGAAGCCAAAGAAAAACTCAAGCAAAAAATAAAAATTCAGCCCATTGGTTTCAACCTACTTCCTGAAAAATTTACGTTAAGTCAGTTGCATAGGCTCTATGAGTCCATACTCGACAAACCTCTCGATAAGCGCAACTTCAGAAGAAAAATCCAGAAACTCGATATTTTATCAAGCCTCAGAGAAAAACAAAAAGGAGTTCCACACAAGCCTTCCTTGCTCTACGAATTCAATGAAGAAAAATATCAAGAGCTCACCCAAACTGGCTTTGATAACTTCGGCTTCTAAGCCCTATTTTTTATTCTGCTCAAAATCCCGTAATTTTCTAAAGTAAACCTTTAGTAGGTGTAACTATTCGTAGTTATAAATTGTTCTATACCCGAACACGATTTTGAAACGATCTGAATACAACCAATGTGTAGACCTCTACAGTGACTCGCTGTACAGATTTGCCTTGCATTTTTTGCGAGACATCGAGCCTGCACGAGATATTGTTCAAGATTGTTATGAAAAATTGTGGATCAACAGGAAAACCGTAGAGAAGGACAAAGCAAAATCTTGGCTCTTTACTTGCGCTAATCACTTAATGCTCAACCAAGTGAAACGCAATAAAGTAAAGCAACAACACCTCGATTCGCTGTTCTTGAACCACGATGCTGGCCCAGCACAGCAAATTGAGGCACAACAATTAGTGCAACTTCTGGTTCAAGGCCTCCCTCCTCTTCAAAAAAGCATCCTGTTGTTGCGCGATCTAGAAGGATACAGCTATCAAGAAATTGCCGAGCAGCTGCATCTTTCTGAAGCTCAAGTAAAAGTTTATCTTTTCAGAGCGCGCGTCAAGATTAAAAAACAGGTAAACGAACAATTTATACTCGCCTCATGAACCTCAAAGAGAACGACATTATAGACAATGAACTTGAGTCTTGGTCAGAGATTAAATACCAAGCCAAGCACATTACTTTTGAGCCCAAAAGCGCGCTCTACAAAAAACGCCCCATTGGCCTACATATATCCTTAGCTGCTGCTATTATACTGTTTATTACATCAAGCATTATTTGGTTTGTTGGTTCGAATACAACTACGCCAATTAAACCAAGCTTAGCGTCAATGGAGCAGCTCACAAAAAAGAAACGCTCACTTGCTGCTAATGAGATTCAAAATATTGACAACAAACAAATCTTCTCAGAAAAAGCTCCTTTCTCAAACAACAACAACAACAACAACAACAACAACAACAACAACAACAACAACAACAACAACAACAACTTCGTTGCTGCAAGCAATTCGCTAATTACAAACAACCTTATTGAAAATCAAACACGCACCAACAACAATTTTGTTCCAAGCAACCTTATTTCTTCCCAACCAGAAAATCCTTTACCAAACAAGGAAGAAAAATTACAACACCTTGCTCCTACGCGCATTAATTACTTTTGGTCACCACTCATCGAGTCCTTTGCTCATATAGAAAATCCAAATAAGGAAAACGCTTTAGACCTACACATGGACTTACTGGCCAAAATTGACCGTTTTGTAGACAAAGAAATCGGCCTTTCCAACAACCAATCTTACGATTTATTATTACCAGGAAAGAGTAATATAGATGCTCAAATCAGTAGTGTCGGGACGCTATCTCAAACGCGTTTTCAAAGTACAAGTAGTCTGAGAACCCATACGCAAACTGAACAAATGCAAATGCAGCAGCAGTTTAGCCTAGATGCATATGCGCGCTCCTTGCGCAGTGGGTTTGGATTGCAAACCACTTACAAACAATTTGCTGATGGTGCGGTTTCTGATTACGAAATCGCCTGTATTGCAGCACCAAAATTATTACTGACCCGAAACATCATCTTGGAACCCAGCATGCGTTTGAAACTAGGTGCACGCTATGCCAATGCCGATCAATTGAAACAATTGAGTTTTTTAGAACTTGCACCCTCAGACATTCGTCAGGTTCAGATAGATAGTAGCATGGATATAGGTCGCAGGATTTTTTACAAAGACCTCGATCTTGGCTTTGGTATTCAAACCCCTCTATTTTTCATCAATGCACAACTCGACAACGCATTCAAGCACTTCGATTATGCTTTTGGCAATCAAATCCAAGATGGCGCTCAAAATGCACTACAAAACTGGACCATCTCTCTAGGCACCCAATACGCCTCGAGAAATGAAAAAATGAGACTTTCCCCTTACTTTATTTACACGAAAATGAACAGCGCTGTAAATTATTATACCGGGCTACAGTTCAACTACAAAAATATCCAACTTGGTGCAAGTTATGGCAATGCTCAGCAATACCAATTTGCAGCCGGCCTTGTTGGCAAAAATTGCGCACTGTTATTACAAAGTGCCCGACAACAACTCTTTAGCCTCAGCTCACCAAGTTTTATGCACCAAGTGAGTCTTCGTTTTTACTCCCAACCTAGTCGCAAAGCCCGACGCTACATCAGCCTCTAAGCCATGAAAAAATTAATCCTAAGCCTTTTACTCAGTTGCAACGCCATTTACCTCTTTGCGCAAGACCCAACCTTTACACAGTTCTATTCCAACCCTGTGTATCTCAATCCAGCTCTTGCTGGCTCTAGCGGTTGCCCGCGTGTCTCGCTCAATTACCGCAACCAATGGCCGCAGCTCACCGGGAACTACGTTACGTATGCGGCTGCCTATGATAGTTATTACAAAAATGTTTCAGGAGGCGTTGGCTTGATTGCACTACACGACACGCAAGGTCCTGGAACCATACAAACCTCCATGTTGGGCGCAAGTTATTCCTATTACCTAAAGGTGAATCGCAAATTCAGGCTCATGTTTGGCACACAAGCGGCTTATTATCAAAAGTACTTAGATTGGAGCCAATTAACATTTGGCGACATGATCGACCCGCGCAGAGGATTCATTTACCAAACTGGGGATGTACCACGTGGCAATGGCCGCAGAGGTTTCTTCGATGTTTCTGCCGGAATGGTAGGTTTCACCAAGAATTTTTACTTTGGCATTGCTGGTCATCATTTAAATAGACCAGACGAATCTTTAATCTTAGGCCAATCTAAATTACCGATCAAACTCACCGGACACCTTGGTGCCAATATCAAAATTGGACAGCGTGGCCGTTATTCAAGCACCACTACACTTTCTCCAAATGTCATTTATCAGTACCAAAATGGATTTCAACAGCTCAATATTGGCGCTTACCTGAAATACGAAAGTTTCACTATTGGTGCTTGGTATCGCAACAAGGATGCCTTCATTTTAACTGTGGGCATCACCACTGATAAATACCGCATTGGCTATAGCTATGACCTGACCGTGTCACAGCTAGGAAATGGCGTGTCAGGTGGCTCGCATGAAGTTTCACTGGGCATTAACTTAAAGTGCAAAAAACGCGTCAACGACTTCAGAAAATTAAGCTGCCCATCTTTTTAGTACACCGCGCAAGCTAAAATTCTAGTCTGGCGCAATTTTGTAATTTAGTTGGATGAAAAAAGTATGCATCCTTCCCCTGCTATTGCTTCCTTATATAAAGGGATATAGCCAACAATGGTCAGCAAACACAACCCCGTCTTACGAAGAACTCATTGCACACCTTCAAAAGCTAGACAAGCAGCATCGGGAAATTCGACTTTACAACATGGGGGCTTCAGACTATGGCCTTCCTATTTATCTCTGCGTGATCAACGGTGAAAAGGATTCTTTGAAAACGTTCATTAAAGCACGAAATAACACTACAATCCTCATCAATAATGCCATTCATGCCGGTGAGCCTGATGGCGTCAATGCTAGTTTACTTTGGCTTGAACAATGGATCTGGGCCGGCAAACCCACAAAAAGCAGAGACGGCAAGGACGACTTTCCAGTAATTGCATTTATTCCTGCCTATAACGTGGGTGGCATGATGAACCGCTCTTCAAAAAGTAGAGCCAATCAAAATGGCCCCGAAGCCTACGGTTTCAGGGGCTCGGCAAAAAACCTTGACCTCAATCGTGATTTCATAAAAATGGATGCTGTCAATAGTTTTACATTTGCCCGTATTTTCCATGCACTTGACCCCGATATTTTTATTGACAATCACGTTTCTAATGGTGCTGATTACCCATACACACTTACTTATATAAGTTCAATGAAGGAGCGTTTGGCACCAAGTATGCAAGCACTAACCTATGAAAGTTGCATCCCTATCTTGAAAGATTATTGTCAAATTGGAAATTTTGAATTATTCCCATATGTAGAACTAAAAGGCGAAACCCCAGAAAGTGGAATAGTTGCCTTCAATGACCTACCGCGTTATGCAATGGGCTATGCCAGCTTATTTCATTCGTTGTCTTTTACCGTTGAAACGCATATGCTCAAAGCATTCCCACAGCGCGTGCAAGCTACACTTAGCTTCATGAATTCGATGATAGCCTATGCCATAGGACATAGCCAAGAAATAGAAACAGCAAGATCAGCAGCAAAACACTGGGCAAAAAATCAGTTGGTATTGGCTTACAATTATCAACTCGATGAAAAACAAGTTGATCAAATTAGATTCAAAGGTTATGAAGCGATTTATCCTGAACACCCGATTACAGGCCTGAAGCAATTAGGCTACGATCAAACGCAACCCTATGAAAAATACATTCCTTACTTCAACCATTACGTGGCGAAAGATTCCACTACTATTCCAAAGTATTATATCGTGAGTGGTCAAGAAATCGAAATCATTGAAAGACTGAAAATCAATCAGGTTGAATTCACTAGGGTTAATGCCTCTACGGCCACACAAATGAAAGTGAGTTCATTTATTGTCAAGGATTTTAAAGCCCCGTCTAAACCCTACGAAGGGCATTTTAAACTTCAAAACCTTCAAGTGGACAAACAACTCATCACGCTCGAATTAAAACCCGGTGATATTTTGATCTCTTGCAACCAAGACAAAGCTAATTTCATCCATGCTGTACTTCAACCATTAACCGAAGACAGTTATTTAACTTGGAATTTCTTTGACAGTTATTTACAGCAAAAAGAATATTTTTCTCCGTATGTTTTTAAGGAACAAATTGCTGAAATTCTAAATGCACAGCCTAAGCTAAAAGAGGCCTATGAAGCAAGAAAAAGATTAGACGTAAAGTTTGCCAACGATGAATGGGAACAACTTTATTTCATCTACCAAAATAGCCCCTACTTTGAACCTAGCTTCATGCGGCTCCCAGTGTATGAAGTTTACTAAAACAAAAAAGCCCCGCTCTGCGGGGCTTTTTATTTATCAAAAGATTTCTTAATTCTTGATGATGCGGATGGCTTCTGATCTTTCAGCAATACGCAAGAAGTAAATTCCGCGTGCTACTTGATTGAGTTCAACAGAAGTTGAGAGACCATTCATCATGCCTTCTTTTACAACTTTGCCTTGCGCGTCTTGAATGCTATATGCACCATAAACAGCTTGGCTTGCATCAATTGTAAATTGATCAGCAGTTGGGTTTGGATAAACTTCGTAAGCTACACCATTCAATTCATCAATACCTACAGTGAGTGTAAGGTTCAAAGTGATTGTTGAATCACAACCCACTTCGTTTTGAATCACTTGTGTATATGTTCCAGCAGTTGTATACTCAACACCATTTAATGTGTAAGCATCAAGTGCGGTAACATCTAGCGTAGATGCAGAAGCATTACCTGCAGTCAAAATAATGTTTCCTGAGTTAGCAGAACAACCGTTAGCTGAAGTAACGACAACACCGTA